>JBDKRY010000076.1:0-15093 GCA_039683155.1 Proteiniphilum sp. | reverse complement strand
ACGGCGAGCTGGTGACCGATCACGTGATCCTCGAAAACTATTGGGACAGGAGTCAGCCCATCTTCCCGGTGGAACAGATCGAACTGCAGGCTCACGGCAGCAAGGTGGCTTACAGGGATATTTATTTGAAGGAGATTCCCCGGCCGGAACCTTTCAGGCTTTCACCTGAAGAAGAAAAAGATGGGTTCCGCATCCTGTTCGACGGCACTAACCTTGATCAGTGGACCGGCAACAAGCGTGACTATACGGTGGAAGGGGGCAAGATCGTGCTTTACCCCAGTGAAAGCTTCGGTGGCAACCTCTATACCAAAGAACAGTTCGACAACTTTGTATTCCGTTTCGAGTTTATGCTCACACCGGGGGCAAACAACGGCCTGGGTATCCGCACCCCGATGGAGGGTGACGCCGCCTACGTGGGCATGGAACTGCAAATCCTCGATAACGATGCACCGATCTACGAGGACCTGGAAGTGTACCAATACCACGGATCGGTTTACGGAGTGATTCCCGCAAAAAGGGGCTTCCTCAAGCCGGTGGGCGAATGGAATTACCAGGAAGTGATTGCTGACGGCGACCGTATCAAAGTAATCCTCAACGAGACGACCATCCTCGACGGGAACATCCGCGAGGCTTCTAAAAACGGCACGATGGATAAACGGGATCATCCCGGGCTCCTCAATAAGACCGGACACATCGGATTTCTCGGACATGGCTCCAAAGTGATGTTCAGAAATATCCGGATCAAGGAATTATAAAAAAGGATGTGATTTCTTATGTGCCGGACGGATTAAACCGTCCGGCCTTTCTTTTTACAGCAAATGCCCCAGCGTCATTCCACCCCATACGGCAAGAAGGCCAAATACAATACTTGCGGAAGTGTAAAGTGCAAAAAAGCCCCATTGGTTCATCTCCATCAAACGCAGATTTTCAAAGGCAAAGGCTGAAAATGTGGTGTACCCGCCGCAGAATCCGACAATCAGCAGCAAACGAAATGACTGATTTTCGGGATGATGGGCGAGAATCCATCCAGAAAACAAGCCAATCAGCAGGCATCCGACTATATTGGCAGTGAAGGTACCTAAAAACAACCATTCATGATGTATAAAACGGGCTGAGAGACGGGAAGTAACAAATCGGAGGATACTGCCGATGCCACCTCCGATACCCACAAAGAGCATATCTTTCCACATATTTTGTGTGTCCAATTATTTGAGATTGCAAAGGTATCCATAAAAAAATGTTTTTGAGAATTGATTGGCGGATTTTTGACTCTAAAACCACTCCCCATGTTGGCAACGTGTCGGTCACCGGCGATTTTCTGCCTCCGGCAGAATGGGCTCAGGAAAAAGCCGATATGAAACGAGCATGAACATTTTTTTCACACAAGTACATGATAATTGCGAGTTCCATACGACATTAATGTAAAAGAATAAAATATTATCGTATGAAAATGCATTAAATTAATTACGTCTTTCGGGTTAAATCTGTAAGGCGTATTATATTTACAGATAGTTTTTTATTAGCTTTGTGAAATAAAATCAGTTGTATGAGGACGAGAAATGAATACATCAAATTGCTACACTCTTCGGATAAAGTGCTATCGCAACGATTCGGTGTTCGCTCTCTCCGATTATTTGGATCCGTTGCGCGCGACGAGCACACCTCCGCAAGCGATGTCGATATCTGTGTGGAAACGGAAACTCCTGACCCGTTCCTGATAATGGATTTGAAGGAGTATCTGGAAAATTTGTTCGGTTGTTCCGTGGATATTGTTCGATTCAGGGAAAATATGAATCCATATTTAAAAGAACTTATTGAAAAAGAAGGAATTTATGTCTTATAATAAAGAACTGGCCATAAATATTTTAAAGCAAATTGAAAAGGCAATTCTGCTTATCCAAAGTAGAACTTCGGAAATCCATGGTGCATCAGACTTTTTAAATAATCCTGGCAATGTAGAAAAATTAGATGCAGTCTGTATGCAATTTATCGCAATTGGTGAAAGTTTGAAAGGATTAGATAAAGTAACCCATAAAGAACTATTAAACACTGATCCAAATATTCCATGGGGTAAGATCATGGGATTAAGAGATATTATTGCCCATCATTACTTTGATGTGGATGCTGAAGAGATTTGGTGGATTATTGAAAACGAATTAAAACCGCTTTTGAATTCTGTTCGAACATTTATTGATAAACTCTCATTATAAATAACATCACCTATGAAGATGCCTTTTCCCCAAATTTTAGCGGCGCTGTTAGCGCTGTTTTTCACGTTGCAAGTGCAAGCACAAGAGAATCTCCCTTCCGGGCAGAGAAAGGAAATTATCTCTCCAGAGGTACATGCCGATAATTCTGTTACATTCCGCCTGCTTGCTCCCAACGCAGATAGTGTATCGGTAACCGGCGATTTTCTGTCTCCAAAAGAATGGCCTCAGGGAAAAGCCGATATGAAAAAAAATGCATACGGAGTTTGGGAATTCAGGAGCAATCCTCTTCCTTCCGAATTGTACACGTATGCTTTTAACGTGGACGGACTCACAGTAAACGACCCCAATAATGTATACTACCGGCGTGATGTAGCCAGCATACTCAACGTGTTGCTCATTGGAGGCGGACAGGCCGACCTATACAAAGTGAACCGTGTCCCTCATGGCACGGTCGCAAAACGATGGTACGAATCTCCCGGCAATAAAATGACCCGGCGGATCACCATCTACACGCCTCCCGGATATGAAGAGAGCAATAAATCCTACCCCGTCCTCTACCTGCTGCATGGTATGGGCGGCGATGAAGAGGCATGGATGACGCTTGGCAGGGCATCACAGATCCTCGACAACCTGATTGCTCAAAATAAAGCGGAACCGATGATTGTGGTGATGCCCAACGGGAACGTGGCACAGGAAGCTGCCCCCGGCGAATCGAGCCTCGGTTTTCATAAACCGCAGTTCCAGCTGCCACATACCATGGACGGAAAATATGAAGAGACCTTCCATGAAATTATTCGATTTGTCGAGTCACAATACCGAACTATCCCTGAAAAGAAGGGCAGGGCTATCGCAGGGCTCTCCATGGGAGGATTTCATACCCTGCATATTTCAAGGTACTACCCCGATACCTTCGATTACATCGGACTCTATTCCGCCGCCATCATGCCGGATAAGAAAGTGCAATCGAAAGTATATGATAATATCGACGGAACACTGGCTGTACAAAAAGTAAATGGTTTCAAACTCTATTGGATCGCCATCGGAAAAGAGGATTTTCTGTACCAAGCCAATGCCGATTTCAGAGGCACACTCGATAAGATGGATTTTGATTATGTTTATCGCGAATCGGAAGTTGGACATACATGGCGGAACTGGAGGATTTATCTGTCTGAATTCCTGCCGTTGCTGTTTCATTGATGAGTCTTCTTCAAAAAGTCATTTTTGCTCTTTTTGACCATCACAATTGACTGAAAATCAATGGCAAATTTATGAAAGATGACCCTTTTCGCGGTTTTCTTAAGCAGGCTCATGGATGGCTTCAAAATATTTACGGTTCCTGTTTTTGATTTTTTAAATAAAAAATAACAGCTTATCCTTGCAAAATACAACATTTTATGCATAGATTTGCGAGCTATGTTAAATGCCTTTACAGGGGAATAAGATACAACAACATTATAATACAACTTACTATGTCAACAACAGCCAAATTGTACACGCTAAACCTCAGCAACACGAAGACTTATCTATTCGCAGCGATATTTATTGTCGGGAACCTGCTTTTACCGCAGTTGGCACATCTTGTTCCGCAGGGAGGGTTTATCTTCCTGCCCATCTATTTTTTCACGCTGATTGAGGCCTATAAATACGGTATTCATGTAGGACTGCTTACCGCGATCCTTTCACCATTGGCAAACAGCCTGCTCTTCGGGATGCCTCCCGTGGCAGTACTGCCCGCCATCATCATTAAATCGGCCATCCTGGCTATTGCTGCCACACTGGCTGCAAAGCATTTCGGGAAAGTCTCGCTGGTGGGCATTCTGCTGGCTATCCTTACCTATCAGGTTATCGGCACCGGTATTGAATGGGCGATGACCCAAAACTTCACCATAGCCATGCAGGATTTCCGCCTCGGAATACCGGGATTGCTTATCCAGCTCATTGGCGGTTATTTTGTATTGAAAGCGCTGGCTAAAATCTGAGAATGGCTGAGGGTAAATCTTTTGAAGAGGTCATGCAACGGTTTCGTGAGATCAGGTTTCACGAACCCTTTGATATGATTGTCGCCATCGCTAACGGGGGAATCATTCCCGCGGCAATCATCAACCAGCGACTGAACATCGATATTCAGTTATTAAAAATAAACTTGCGCGATCAGGACCAGAAGCCGAAGTACGACAGTCCGAAACTAGTTTCGCCGATCGACTTCGACTACAGCGACAAAACCATTCTTTTGGTGGAGGACCGTATTAAAACAGGGGCGACTGTACAATTCGCCATCGATCTTTTACAGGGTGCCAGGCAAATTAGAACCTTTGCAGTAAACGGAAAGGCCGATTATTCGCTTTATGACGAAGCCTGTTTCAGATTCCCCTGGATCGTATAATGGGAACTCAAAATTATATATCCTGATTTCATTGCACGATGAGAATGGCCCCCGCGACAGCATAGCCGGATAATCTTTGCCTATGCTGATTTTTTTGCTTATAACTGAAATAAATATTTGTGATGAGAAGATTTTTCCTTTTACTTTTCATGAACTTCTCGGGAGTTATTCTACTCACTGCAACCGGCATGCAACGCGCCAGCCTGAACGATACCATCCGTCTCGATGAGGTGATTGTCACCGGCACCATGCCCAAGGTGAACCTGCGCAACCTGCCCATGAGTATTTCGGTGATTTCGGGTAAACAGATTGACGAGCGCATGCAGCCTTCACTCCTGCCCTTGCTCACCGAGGAGGTGCCGGGCCTGTTTATTTCTCAGCGTGGCGTTATGGGATATGGGGTGGCAAACGGGGCAGCCGGAGGAATGAGCATTCGCGGCATCGGCGGTGCACCCACTTCGGGCGTATTGGTGCTGATAGACGGCCACCCGCAGTACATGGGGCTAATGGGACATCCGCTGGCCGACAGTTACCAGTCGATGATGACAGAAAGAGTAGAAGTTGTGCGTGGTCCTGCATCAGTACTCTACGGATCGAATGCAATGGGGGGTGTGATCAACATCATCACCAAAAAGCAGAAAACCGAAGGGAGCCATCAATCGGCTCAGATTTCCTACGGAAGCTACAACACGTTAAGTGTCGAAGTAATGAACGGATGGAAGAAAGAGAAGCTGCACCTCGTCGGTAATATCGGTTATAACCGCTCCGACGGGCATCGGGAGAACATGGACTTTGAACAGTTGAACGGCTATGCCAAGGCAGGGTACGACCTTACAAGGAACTGGAGCAGTTTTATCGACCTGAACCTGTCAAAAACGCTCAGCTCAAACCCCGGGCCAATCTCAAACCTGATGATCGATAACGACGCCGATATTTTGCGGGGGGTTGCATCCGCGGTTCTGGAAAACGAGTACAGTCGCACCTCGGGGGCGGTGAAGTTCTTTTACAATTTCGGTTCGCATGAGATAAATGACGGGATATCCATTGCTTCTTCTGCATTACCACCCGACTATCGTTTTCGTTCAGACGATCAAATGTTTGGATTTTCGGCTTACCAGTCTTATTCCTTCTTTGAGGGAAACAAGACAACTGCCGGATTCGATTTCCAGCGTTTCGGCGGTAAAGCATGGAACAAATTTCCCAACGAAGCCGACAATGTAGATCTGGCCGATGTGCATCTGAACAATGGAGCGGTCTATCTGAACCTGCAACAGTCGCTCCCGGGCAACAAACTGACCCTCAACGGGGGTATCCGGCTCGATCATCACGAGATCAATGGTACCGAGTGGATCCCACAACTGGGACTCAGTTACAACCCTGCCTCATCAACCGTACTGAAAGCAATTGTGAGCAAAGGGTTCCGCAATCCCACCATCCGTGAAATGTATATGTTCCCGCCGCAAAATCCCGATCTGAAGCCGGAACGACTGTGGAATTACGAGCTGTCATATCTGCAAACACTATTCAACAACCAATTAAGCCTGGGCGTGAACCTCTTCTACATGAAGGGAGATAACATGATACAGGTAGCCATGATAGATGGGAAGCCACTGAATATCAATTCGGGAAAAGTTGAAAACAGAGGCATTGAGTTAAGTAGCGCCTGGCAGGCAACACAAAGCCTGCGTTTCTCGGCGAACTACAGCTATCTGGACATGACCTATAAAATTTTGGCTGCCCCCGAACACAAGTTATATGTGAGCGGAAATTACACAAAAGACCAATGGAATTTTTCCTCAGGGTTGCAATATATCGGTAATTTATACACAACACTCAGGCCCGAACCACAGAAAGAGCTTTTTCTGCTTTGGAATGCCCGCGTCAATTACAAAGCACTTGAGTGGCTGAATATATTTTTACGGGGAGAAAATCTGCTTGGTCAAAAATACGAGATAAACGAAGGATACCCGATGCCAGACGCCACTGTTTTCGGGGGACTGCGGATAAATTTTTAAAATAGTCTGCACCATCCTGTCGTAACAATCGGAACCAATCGGGTTATATCGATATAAGTTTATGATTATCAGAACCAATAACTGGAAATCAACGTAAAATAAAACAATATGGACAGACGAAATTTCTTAAGAGCGGTGGCCCTCACAGGAGCGGCCATTACTACAATGAAAGAAGCGGATGCGATGAATGTGCTGACTCAGTCGTTCGAATCCAACCGTGCTGCCGCCAATTATGATTTGGTGGCCGTGATGGGTGGTGAGCCTGAAGTCATGTTCCGCAAAGCGATCGCCGAGATGGGTGGAATGAAGAACTTCATCAGCAAGGGTGACAAAGTATGCGTGAAACCCAACATCGGATGGGATCAGCCGGAAGAAATGGCTGCAAATACAAATCCAAAACTGGTCGCTGAGATCATCAAACAATGTTTCGATGCCGGTGCATCGGAAGTGACTGTTTTCGACCACCCTTGTGACGAGTGGCGCAAAACGTACAGCAACAGCGGCATTGAGGAAGCTGCAAAAAGGGCAGGGGCAAAAGTGGTACCCGCACATCAGGAGTCCTACTACAAAACCGTCTCCATTCCCCAAGGAAAAAGACTGAAGACTGCAAAAATTCACCAGGCAATCGTGGACAGCGACAAATGGATTAACGTCCCCATTCTGAAAAATCATGGGGGTGCACAGCTGACCATCTCCATGAAGAATTACATGGGCATTGTGTGGGACAGAGGCTTTTTCCATGCCAATGACCTGCAGCAGTGTATCGCCGATATATGCACCTACGCCAAACGCCCCGTGCTGAATGTGGTGGATGCCTACCGGCTGATGAAGACCAGCGGCCCCAAAGGCAAATCACTCTCCGACGTGGTGCTTTCAAAAGGACTGTTCATGTCTCAGGACATCGTTGCCGTTGACACAGCAGCCGCCAATTTCTTCAACCAAGCCCGCGAGATGCCGATTGAAAGGGTGACACATATTGCCAAAGCACAGGAACTGGGACTTGGGACAATGGACCTTGAAAGCCTGAATATAAGACGACTTAAAATATAGATCCCCTTTCCCGATCTTTCAAATACCCATGATATCCATCCGGTCACAATTACCGGATGATATCTCCCGTGTTAAATACTGTATCACAGACACCCAAGAAGCAATCGTATCATGTTAAAGAAAATCCGTGTTATTCTCTCTGTACTGTTACTCTTCCTGATTACCCTTTATTTTCTCGACTTCAGGGATTTTCTTCCGGAAAGTTTCAGTTTCCTTGCGGAGATTCAGTTTATACCCGCGCTGTTGGCGGTGAACATCCTTGTGCTCGCATCGCTGCTGTTGCTCACACTGCTTTTTGGCAGAGTCTATTGCTCATCCATTTGCCCGATGGGCATTTATCAGGATATGGTGGCATGGTTTTCCAAAAAATTCACCAGAAAGAAAAAATACAAATACAGTAAGGCGAAGAATGTACTGCGCTGGAGTGTGCTGGCAGCCACGGTTGTTGCTTTCATTTTCGGTTTCACTTTTCTGGTGGGACTGCTTGATCCCTACGGAGCATACGGGAGAATGGTCACACACCTCCTGCGTCCGGCCTATCTGGCTGGAAACAATTTGCTGGAAGCCATTTTCACCTCCTTCGATAATTACGCGTTTTACAAGGTAAGCATATACTCACTGAGCCTTTTTTCATCTGCTATCGCCCTGATCACGCTCGGGGTGATCGGTTACCTGGCATGGCGCAATGGGAGGACTTATTTCAATACAATCTGTCCCGTTGGCACTACACTCGGCTTTCTGAGCAAATACGCCCTGTTTAAGATTCAGTTTGTGGACGATAAATGCAACCTGTGCGGTCTGTGTGCCATGAAGTGTAAGGCATCGTGCATCGATTCCAAAAACAAACAGATCGATTACAGTCGCTGCGTCACCTGCTTCAACTGCCTTGAAAGCTGCAACCGGGATGCGATGAAATACAGGTTTGCTTTGCCCGGTAAGAAGAGACCGGCTGCTACTGCGCCGGCATACAGCTATGTGAAAGAAGAAAAGCCGGGGAAAGAAGTGAAGTCGGTTGACGCTTCCAAGCGCCGTTTTCTGTCGGCCACGCTGGCAACCGGATTGACAGCAGGACATCTGATTGCGCAGGAGATCTCAGAAGGGGTGCTTTCAAAGCGTGAACTAAAAAGGCAGGTGCCCATAGCACCTCCCGGCACCGTCTCATTTGATCACCTGCGGGAGAAATGTATTTCCTGCCACCTCTGCGTGAGCAAATGCCCAAGTCACGTGATCAAGCCTGCTTTTCTGGAATATGGCCTGGGGGGGATCATGCAACCCAAACTTTATTTTGATCGTGGTTTTTGTAATTACGATTGTACGATCTGTGGAGAGGTGTGCCCTACGGGAGCCATTCAACCATTGACGAAAGAAGAAAAAAACCATACCCAGATGGGGCAGGTACAGTTTATCATCGAGAACTGCATTGTCTATTACGATGAAACAAGCTGCGGAGCCTGTTCAGAACACTGTCCTACCCAGGCGGTACATATGGTGCCCTACAAGGGGGTGCTGACCATCCCTGAAATCAATCAGGATATCTGCGTAGGTTGCGGCGGATGCGAATATGTGTGCCCGGCCATTCCCTACAAAGCCATTTACGTGGAAGGATTGGCAATCCAAAATATCGTTGAAATTAAACAAGAAGAAGTCGAAGAAATTGTGATTGACGAGTTCGGATTCTGAAAAGAGGTTTTTATTACACGAAGAGTGCTTTTAAACGAACTAAAGGTCGTGAAAGGCGGAATTGGAATTAAAATTCAAGCGACCGCATAAATTCCGCTTATTTTACTGAACGATAGCTATTTAGATCTGCGAACTCCGGATAATGATCACGTATGTGTGCCCGTACTACTGCAAGTGATTCGGAATATTTGTTATATACTGTTTTTCGACTTACTGATAAACTACGTGCTGTTTCCTCCACAGACCAGTGATTGATTCTCATCCAAAAGATATCCGTGACAAGAGGCGGTTGATTTTCTAACGCTTCGTGAATTGCTGCAACCAATTCCGATTCATTCATCACCTCTATAATATTGTTGTATGCTGCTTGTTCCAGTTCGGCTACTTCCGGCCTGAATTCCATCATCAGATGGGTCATCGTCATCCTGTAAAGATCGAGAATGCGAAATTTCAGATGCTGCAACATATACACTTTTACCGAACCCGACTCATTGCATTTCAAAAACGAAGGATCCTCCCATACTTTTAGCCAAAAATCCTGGATAAGATCATCTGCCAGCCTCTCGTCATTCAGCTCACGGTATACATAATTGTATATCATCCTGATATAGCGGTCATACAATGCTTCAAAAGCTGTTGCATCCTTATTGGAAATCAAAAATAGCAATTTACTATCTTTTCTTTTCATCTGTTCTACTCCTTTGTTCGCCGTAAAGTTACAATTTAATGTAAGAATCATTATCAATTAAAAATTAATTTTTTGTGACATAAATGTGACGAAATTGTTAATATCCACCAAGATTCTCATTTCTAAATGTTTTCTAATGCCGGAAATTCTTTTCAATTAAATTAACACAAAATTCAGGGAAAAACAGCTCTTAAAATACGTAATGTGATTATGAAGGATAAACCAACGAATGAAAATTCGAATAGCAGTCTGATTAGGGTGCTTTTACGAAAAATAGAAAAAAACGACCTTTCTGAAAAGGAAAAACGGATGCTTGGTCAGTTGAAAAGCGGATATCATCCTGTCAATGGTAGAAAAAAAATCTCCCGTGAGCAGTTGAACCGGGCAGTCGAGAGAAACCGAACGGCCATTCTGCTGAAGAGTATGGGATCTACATCGTCAAAAGAAAGAAAGCACGTCCGTTTCAATTACATCATTGGGACGGCTGCTGCCGTGGTCTTTCTCCTTCTTGTCTTCACGCTTTCCAATACGTTACAACCCCCGATTGAAGGCTCCGGGCAGGAACTGGTATTGAACGACAATGCAGACCATCGGCTCACCACCGATAAAAACATGAAACGGATCACCCTGGCTGACGGTTCAACAGTATATATGAACAGAGGCACCTCTCTCTCACTCAGGAAAGGTAAATTCAGTGCATATACAAGAGAGGTCTGGCTGGAAGAAGGGGAAGCATTCTTCCAGATCATCAAAGATTCACGCCGCCCCTTTGTGGTTCATACACGCGGTGGCGTCAGTACGCGTGTGCTCGGTACATCCTTCAATATAAAATCTTACGCCGAACTCTCTGATCAGGTGATCTCCGTGAACACAGGTAAAGTACAGGTTATGAATGCGAGACAGGAAAAAATCATTCTCGAACCCAACTACAAAGTTTCGATCTCCGGTGACGATGGCAGTTTTACTTCCGGTAAAACCGACGCTCAATCAGTATCAGACTGGAAAACAGGAAAGATCGCTTTTGAAAATGCCTCTCTGAAGGAGGTATCATTTCGTTTGAGACAGCATTATGATATTGAATTGGTATATGATGAAGATACATTCCGGAACGAATTAATTTACACCTCCTTCACCACAGCAACACCGCTGCAGGAAGTGCTCACCGTTCTTGGAAAACTCCTGAACGCCGAATATACACAAGTTAATAGGAAAATTTATTTGAGAAAATTAGCAGACCAACCGTAATAGTATGAATTATGAAACAATTATGTAAAAGTATTTTGACACTGTTCGTAACCCTCTGCATTGGCATAACCATCTCATCCGCCAATGTCCAGCTAAAAGGTTCCATTCCGGCAGAATCAATGATTCACCGCATGGAACGCTTGAATGAACTGGGGAAAATAAATGATCAGAAAGTCTCTTATAATGCGCATGAGATGAATGGAAAAAGCGTTCCTGCCATTGAAACAGAGACCAATAATATGGAAGAATGGTTATATAAATCGCTGATCAATTCAGAATTTACCTACGAGAAAAGAGATAATAATCATTACCTCGTTCTACATAGTGCAGAAGGAAAGATTAAAGCGGTCGGAGAATCACAACAACAGTCTGTCGTAGCCGGAAGGGTGACCGACATAAATGATGAACCGCTAATCGGGGTGAATATTGTGGAAAAAGGAACTACCAATGGCACTGTTACCGATCTCGACGGTCGTTTTACATTGTCCACTTCACCCAATGCCATACTGCTATTTTCCTATATCGGCTATGAAAGTATCGAGGTGCCCAGGAACGGCCGTTCTTACATGGAGGTAGCACTCAGGGAAGACACTGAGTTGCTCGACGAAGTGGTTGTAGTGGGATATGGTACGCAGAAAGTGATTAATCTGACTGGTGCCGTGGGAGTCATAACTTCCGAAGATATTGTAAAACGCCCCATTACAAATGTATCAACCGGTCTTCAGGGGCTAGTACCTGGTATGACAGTCACCGGGAGTGCCAACGGAGGATTGCCCGGACAATCGAATGCATCCATCCAGATTCGCGGAATCGGTTCAAGAAGCAACAACAATCCATTGATATTGATCGATGGTGCTGAGGGGGATATGAATATCATCAATCCCAATGATATTGAGAGCATTACCGTACTAAAGGATGCTGCCTCGGCAGCAATATACGGTAACCGTGCTGCCAACGGGGTAATCCTCATCACCACAAAAAACGTGACCGGGAAAGACCGTGCACCCCGAATCAACATTGACACTTATATGGGGAGTCAGCGCCCCACAAAAATGCCCAAAATGGCTGACAGTCCCACGTTTATGCGGTGGGAAAACGAGGCGCAGGAAAATGTGGGAGGCATCCAAAATTATACCGAAGAGGATATCCAAACTGCGATAAACGGGACCGATCCCAATTATTTTGCCAACACTGACTGGATTGCAGCCACCATTCTCAATTCGGCACCGCAATACAGCTTGAATGCCAGCATCGATGGCAAGGCGAGCAATATGGGTTATCTGCTTTCCTACGGCTTTCTGGACCAAGACGGACTGACGGTGGGGCAATCTACAAATGCCATCAGGCACAATGTCCGGGTGAAGCTGAACACCCAGGTTGCAGATCGTTTTGATATTACGGCCAACATGAGTTATATCGATCGTAAGTATAAAGCTCCCAACAATGGGTTTGATGCCACCAGCGGTTCTCTGTATAACGCAATGCGAACCCGTCCGCTGGTACCGGTGAGGTTTACCGATGGCAAGTGGGGTTATGGCGGAGGACAGAGTAATCAGGTGGCCTATCTTACCGACGGGGGAGGTCAGGAGTTTTCTTCGCAGGACTTTACCGGTAATTTCTCAGTGAAAGTTGATCTTCTGAAAGGATGGACCGCTTCTGCAAACTATATTACCCGACAATCGAACAGTTTCCGGAATGTACTCTCCAAGACAATCAATTTTTATTATCCCGATACCAGCACAATATGGTATACCACAAATACTCCGAACTCCATTGAGAACAGGGATTACCGTACGCTGAGCCAAAACCTCTTCGCACAAACAGATTACGAAACCCGATGGAATGATCACTTTCTCAAAGCAATGGTAGGCTACCAACAGGAGTGGCAGCGGTCAGATTATTTCGAAGCGTCCAGAAAGAATCTAATCACTGAAAAGGATCCGATACTTGACTTCGGAGCGCCAGACACCCAAGCCAACAGTGCCACTGCCAATCACTGGGCCATGCGCTCCGGTTTTGGAAGGATCAATTACAACTTCAACGAACGTTATCTCTTTGAAGCCAATCTTCGTTACGACCTCACTTCCCGTTTTATCAAACAGAACAGGGGCGAATGGTTCCCATCGTTTTCAGCAGGATGGCGACTTTCTGAAGAAGCATTCATGGCCCCAACGCGCGAGGTGATAGATCAGCTGAAGATAAGAGCTTCCTGGGGTATACTGGGTAACCAGTTCTCCACTGGATCCGACAACTACCCCTATCTTTCACGTATTGGTGTAGTTACGGTACCTACTATCGGCACCGTATCCAACGACGGCTATGCCGAAACATATATCGGAAATCCCAACCTGTTGTGGGAAATGGTTCATACATCCAATATCGGGATTGACCTGAATATGCTGAACAACAGACTTACTTTCAATGGGGATTACTTCATCCGTGAAACGCGAAGGATGATTTACCAGCGAGAGCTCCCCGGAGCGGGAGGTTTTCCCTCTGCCATGGATGAAAACGGAGGGAGAATGGAAAATAAAGGATGGGAAATGCAACTTGGATGGCGCGACAGGGTCAATGATTTCAACTATGGAGTTACAGCAACGCTTGCCGATGTGAAAAATAAGATTACCGAATGGGAGGGAGAGATTATCGGAAGCACAACAATTACCAAAGTAGGTTACAGCAACAATGCTTTCTATGGTCTTATCGCCGACGGTCTCGCCATGCCTACCGACTTTGAAAAATTCAATCCCTACACAGGGAAGTATGAAAACCCTAAATTTCCCATCCTTTCAGGGGATGCCGGTTTGATACAGCCCGGAGATATAAAGTATAAAGACCTTGATAACAGCGGTTCTATCGACCTGGATAACGACCGTACTGTACTGGGAAGTTCCATTCCCCGTTACACCTATTCTTTCAAGGGTGATCTGGAATATAAAGGAATAGATTTCAGTCTGTTGTTACAGGGTGTAGGAAAAGTAGACGGATACATTTACGGCCCTGCCCGACATGCATTCACCGACCAGTCTACATACCCGCAATGGTTTCATGAAGGTAGATATCAGGCATCCAATCCTAACCCCAATGCTTCATACCCTCGTTTTACGTATAACCAGAGTTACAATCAGCGTTTTTCTACCTTCTGGATGGAAGATGCTTCGTATCTGAGATTGAAGAATGTACAAATCGGTTATACGATTCCTCAGAAATTTACCCAGTCTTTAAGGATCGACCGTTGCAGAATTTATGCTTCGGCCGACAACCTGTTTACCTTTACCAATTATTTTGAAACTGCCGATCCCGAGAATCCGGTTCAGGCAGGAGGTAACTACCCGCAGATAAAGACTTATGTTTTTGGCATCAATATTACACTTCATTAAATATCAAACTATATGAAACAAATAAATAAAATATATGGACTGTTTCTTGCATTATTCCTCTTATGGTCCTGCAATGATCAGTTTTTGGAAAAAGCACCGTTAGATGAATTAACAGATGAAAATTTCTGGCAGACAGAACTGCAGGTAAAAAATGCGGCAAATGCATGTTACTGGGCACTCATTGGGAAGGACCTTCCCATCAATATCTCAGAAGGGTTAAGCGACAATGCACCTTGGTACACAATGACCAGCTGGCGACAGATCGGTAGCGGACTCTACGGTTCTGACTTTAGTCTGCTCAACACCCGTTACCGCGACAGTTACCGGCAACTACGCCGTTGTAACCACTTCCTCAACAATTACCAGAGAGCAACAAGCGTAGATCCGGTGTTACTTGAACAATATGCTGCAGAAGTAAAGTTCCTACGTGCTTTTATTTACT
>JBDKRY010000075.1:0-4765 GCA_039683155.1 Proteiniphilum sp. | reverse complement strand
GGTGAGACTATCCCTGTGATAGGGAACACCGTTCGACATTTTTTTTCCGTGAAAACGTGATGCATAAAAGGAGGCCTTCCCTGTTTGCTGGGAAAAGCAATATGTAAGCAGGATGCTTATGGTGAGTGTGACAAACAGAAGAATTGCTCGTTTCATCCCAATAGATTTCTGCCTGCAAATAAAAGAAAAAAAATCAAATAAAAAAAGGAAAGCGCTACACTTTCCTTTCAATGGTTGCGGAGGCAAGACTAGAACTTACTACCTTTGGGTTATGAGCCCAACGAGCTACCAACTGCTCCACTCCGCGATATGTTGTTCCTTTACGGGGATGCAAAGATAGGGTTTTAAATTGAAACAACAAAATTTTCGGGAATCTTTTTTATTTATACCCGAAAAACAGTACATTTGGATTCAAATATTGCCGCGATGTCAGACTGTATTGTAATTATTCCGACTTATAACGAGAAAGAGAACATCGAACAGATTATCCGGGCGGTCTTTTCTCTGGAGGGAGAATTCCATATCCTGATCATCGACGACAGTTCACCCGACGGAACCGCTGCGATTGTGCAACGGCTTCAGGCGGCGGAATTTACCGGCCGGCTGTTTCTGGAACAACGGAAAGGAAAACTGGGGCTGGGTACAGCTTACATACACGGTTTCAAATGGGCGCTGGCCCGTGGGTACGACTACCTATTTGAGATGGATGCCGACTTTTCCCACAATCCGGAAGATCTTCCCCGGTTGTATCACGCCTGCCGGGAAGAGGGCTTCGATGTATCCGTGGGTTCCCGCTATTCCACCGGTGTGAACGTGGTGGACTGGCCCATGGGACGGGTGCTGATGTCCTACTTCGCCTCCAGGTACGTGCGGTTTGTGACCGGCCTCGACATCAGGGATACCACTGCCGGGTTTGTCTGCTACCGGAGAAAGGTGCTGGAAACCATCGATCTTGACCGTATCCGGTTTAAGGGATATGCTTTTCAGATTGAAATGAAATATACGGCCCACGTACTCGGATTCAAAATGAAAGAAGTATCGGTGATCTTCGTGAACCGGCGACTGGGAACCTCAAAAATGAATTCAAGCATCTTCGGCGAAGCTTTCTTTGGGGTCATCAACCTGCGCTGGCGGAAAATCACCGGAAAAATTAAACCTCTGCCCAAACAAATTGCTCCTGCACCATGAAACTGATTCACAAAGCGACCATCATTAACGAAGGAGTATCCTTTACCGGATCGGTGCTCCTGGAGGGAGAAAGAATAACCCGCATCTTTACGGGCGATGTACCGGAAGCTGTGCTGAATGCCTGCCGACAGGTGATTGACGCACGAGGGTTGTATCTTATCCCCGGCGTTATCGACGACCAGGTGCATTTCCGGGATCCCGGACTGACACACAAAGGCGACCTGTCGACCGAAAGCAGGGCTGCCGTGGCGGGAGGAGTAACCTCCTTCATGGAGATGCCCAACACAAACCCGCAGACCGTCACCCTTGCAGCGCTCGACCGGAAAATGGAGATGGCGGCCGGTAAATCGGTCGCCAATTTCTCATTCTACCTGGGGGCGACCAACGACAACATCGGCGAGCTGAAAAAAACAGATCCCAAAAAGGTGTGTGGTGTGAAGGTCTTCATGGGAGCGTCGACAGGCAACATGCTGGTGGACGACGAAAGCTCCCTGCAACGGATTTTTGCCGAAGTGGATATGCTGATCGCCACGCATTGTGAGAAAGAGGAGATCATCCGGGAAAACAGTGAAACCTACCGGAAAAAATACGGCGAGATGATTCCCATCTCCTGCCACCCGCAGATCAGGAGCGCGGAAGCGTGCTATCGCTCGTCGGCACAAGCAATTGAACTGGCCGACAGATACGGCTCCCGCCTGCATGTCCTGCATCTCTCCACAGCCCGCGAAATGGGACTATTCAGCAGTGCGCCGCTGGAGGAGAAGAAGATCACGGCAGAAGTATGTGTGCACCATCTTTGGTTTTCGGAGGAGGATTACGATCGTCTGGGTGCCCGCATCAAATGGAACCCGGCGATCAAGACCGCGGACGACAGGCAGGCGCTGCGCCAGGCACTGGCACAGGGAAAGCTGGATGTAGTGGCCACGGATCATGCACCCCACCTGCTCACCGAGAAAGAGGGAGGATGCCTCCAGGCAGCATCGGGCGGACCGCTGGTACAGCACTCGCTGCAGGTAATGCTTGAACTGGCCGGAAAAGGGATATACACCAAAGAATTTGTGGTGGAAAAAATGTGCCATGCTCCGGCGCGCTTGTTCAGGGTAAAGGAGAGAGGATTTATCCGGGAAGGCTATTTTGCGGATCTGGTGTTGATAGACCCGGCAAAGCCCTGTACCGTCACTGCGGAGAATATTCTGTATAAATGCGGATGGTCTCCCTTCGAGGGGGAGACATTCGGCTGTTCCGTCATAAATACCTTTGTGAACGGGCAGCTCGTGTATGAAGACGGGAAGGTGGCGGAGAACCTGTTCGGCCAGCCGCTCATGTTCGACCGGTGAAGCCTCTTCCCATTGACTTTCGTTAACCCAAAAAAAGGTGGATTTGCCGATTAATTTGACTACTTTTGCACCAAACTTCATAAAAACCTTCACACGTGAGATTTTTGTTTACTGTTCAGGGAGAGGGTAGGGGACACTATACACAGGCGCTGGCCATGGCTTCAATCTTACGTAAACATGGACACGAGGTTGTTGCCGTGCTGGTGGGAAAAAGCGACTCCCGGCAAATTCCGTCTTTTTTCATGGACAAAATAGAAGCTCCGGTTGCTGAGTTCAGCAGTCCCAACTTCACCTCTTTTTACAAACAAAAACGCCCCAATATTTTCATCAGCATCGTCAACAACAGCTTCCGTCCTTTCATCTTCCGGAAGAGCCTTCTTTTTGTCAAACAACAGATCAGGAAGTACCAGCCCGACAAAGTGATCAATTTTTATGAGATGATCACCGGAATGGCTTACGGAATTTATCAATTCGATAAAAAGACGGGTGTGGAGATGATCTCCGTGGGACACCAATACGTATTGATGAACCCGAACTACAAGACCACGGCCGATCAGGATGTGAAGTATTATTTGCTGCGGATGCTCTCCAGAATCACATCCACCCGCGCTTCCAGGATCCTCGCACTGTCGTTCCGTGACATGCCCGGATCGGAGGAAAGAAAACTCGTCACCGTTCCCCCGCTGTTGCGCCCCGAAGTGTTTGAGACAGAACCTGCAACGGGTGATTATATCCATGGCTACATGCTGAATGCAGGCTATTTCGACGAGGTGTCGGCCTGGCATGCGAAAAACCCCGGAATTCCCCTGCGCTTCTTCTGGGATAAAAAAGATGCCGGGGAGGAGACAAAAATCGATGACAACTTCGTCCTTTACAGAATCAACGATGAACGTTTTCTGCGTAGTATGGCCGGTAGCATGGCCTATGCGACCACCTCGGGATTTGAATCGGTCTGCGAGGCGCTCTATTTCAGGAAACCGATACTCATGGTTCCCGTGCACATAGAGCAGGAGTTCAACGCATATGATGCCGGACTCTCCGGTGCCGGGGTCACTGCAAAAAAGTTTAACCTGGACAAGTTGATGGCGTTTATCCCCGAATACAAACCCGACGAGGATTTTCGGGAATGGGTCGGTCAGGCCGAAGCGCGCTTTATCAAAGAAATCTGCGGCGAAGAGAGGGGTTCATAACCCGACGGAATCCCTGTAGAAATCCAGTGCTTCAAAAAACAGTTCTTTGTCTGCCGTTTGATTGATCTGCACATTCCCTGTTTCCGATAGCAACGTAAAATTAATGTTGTCTCCCACATTCTTTTTGTCGTGCCTGGCAATCTCATACAGCGTTTCGTAATCGTCGCACGTGATGGAAAAGGCGCCGTAATGCTGTTGGATGAACCGCACCGTCTTCCGGAGTTTCTCCTTGGGAAAATGACAAATACGGTGCGACAGGTAGAGCTCCACGATCATTCCCCAGGCCACGGCATAGCCGTGTGGCACGGGCTCGCCGCTGCCGATGGCAAAACTCTCAAACGAATGACCCGTGGTATGCCCCAGGTTCAGCGCCTTGCGGATATTTTTTTCGTAAGGATCCTTTTCCACAATTCCCCGCTTGATGCCCACCGAACGAAAGGCCAGCTCATTCAGCTGACTGTAATCGATGTCGTCCAACGGAAACTGCAGCAGCTTCTCCCAATCTGCTGCCGAATGAATGAGTGCATGCTTGATCATCTCGGCATATCCCGAGAGGATAGCCCGTTGATCGAGCGTTCGAAAGAAATCGGAGGAGATGACCACATATTCGGAAGGATAGAATGCCCCGATCTCATTTTTGAAACCCCCGAAATTAATGCCTGTCTTTCCGCCTACGGCAGCGTCTACTGCGCCAAGCAGTGTGGTGGGGATGTTGATGTATTTGATGCCACGCTTGAAGGTGGCTGCGGCAAAGCCGCCCAAATCGCTGACCATCCCTCCTCCCAGGTTTACCAGCAGCGACTGACGCGTGGCCCCGTGTTGGGTGAGCATCTGCCATACACTGCTCAGATTCTCAATGTTTTTGTGGGTGTCATCCGCAGGAATAACAATCTCTTTGGCATCGCGAATAACGGGTATTTCTGCAAGCAGCGGCAGGCAATGTATGTGTGTGTGTGTATCGGTGAGGATAAACAGCTTGTCATACCCGATGTATCCGATAGTCTTCGCTACATCTGCCGTTAGCTGGCTGCTTTTGATGATCTGTTGCAT
>JBDKRY010000074.1:0-2866 GCA_039683155.1 Proteiniphilum sp. | reverse complement strand
AATCAGAAGATAAAAATATGGGGATATGCTCCTGCAGGGGAAAAGGTGAAGATACGTCTGGGAGATCAGGAAAAAACAACCATTTCAAAAAAAACCGGAACTTGGATGGTTGAATTCCCTCCGTTGGAGTACGGAGAATATTTAGACATGCAAATTACTGGTGCCGACAACGAATGTGAAATCAGGAATATTCTGACAGGTGATGTGTGGCTTTGTTCCGGTCAATCCAATATGGCTATGACAGTGAACGGTGACGGTGGACAGGTATACAATTATAAAAATGAAGTGAGTGCAGCCAATTATCCGGGAATCCGATCTTTCAAGGTGGCGCCCAATATCTCATCAAAAAGTGGGGTGGAAGTGAAAGGAGAATGGGAGATTTGTTCACCAAAGACTGTATCAAATTTTTCGGCTGTTGCTTATTTCTTTGCCCGTGATATCCATGAAAAGACCGGAATACCTATTGGCATCATCAATTCTTCATGGGGCGGTACCGATATTGAACCCTGGATGAGCATGGATGCATTCCGTAAATTGCCTGAAAAGTTCAGGAACAAGTATAACCATGCAGAGGTTGGTGATATTGAGGAGATATTGAACAAAAATGAAAAAAATAGAAAAGCTTTTGAGGAGACTGTTGCAAATGATGCTGGAATGAAAGAACAATGGTATGATCCCGCATTTACTGATACATCCTGGGAACTCATTTCCACCCCTCAAGGTTGGTCGAATACCCATCTGGCATCTTTTGATGGAGTAGTCTGGCTCAAACATGATTTTGTACTCGCAGACAATGATGCCAATAGCAAGGCAATTTTGTCTTTGGGAAAAATTGACGACAATGATATAACCTGGATAAATGGAGTAAAAATTGGTGAAACCAGGGGAGCTGGTGTGGATAGAGTTTACAGTATACCAAGTGGTGTTTTGAAAAAAGGGAAGAACAGTATCGTAATAAAGGTAATTGACGTCATCAGAGAGGGCGGGCTCACTGGAAAAAGTGATGACCTATTCATTGAGATAGCTGATGGCAAATACAATCTTGCGGGAGAATGGCAATATAAAAAGTCGATTGAAACCAATGGGATTAGCTATGAGGAGTTTACTCCTAATTTATATTATGGCCTGCTCTATAATGCGATGATAGACCCTTTGAAAGATTTTGCCATGAAGGGGGTAATTTGGTATCAAGGTGAAAACAATGCTGGTCAGGCATTTGATTATCGCACATTATTCCCAACACTGATTAATGATTGGAGATCAAAGTGGGGTTACGAATTCCCATTCTATTGGGTACAATTGGCCAGTTATATGCAAAAAACTGAGACTCCTCCAGAAACAGATAACTGGGCAGAGCTTCGTGAAGCCCAGACATTAACACTTTCAGTAAATAATACAGGACAGGCAATTGCTACTGATATTGGTGATGCAAATGATATTCATCCAAAAAACAAACAAGATGTTGGCAAACGACTTGCAGCCATTGCTCTGAATAAAGATTATGGTCGGAAGGATATCGTTTATTCAGGTCCTACATTTAAAAATGCAATCAAAAACAATGACCGGATAATTGTTTCATTCGATCAAATAGCTTTAGGTCTGCATGTTGCTAATAAGTATGGTTACATTGAGGGTTTTGCCATTGCAGGTGCTGATCAAAAATTTGTGTGGGCTAAAGCTTATCTGGACGATAAGGATAGGGTGGTTGTCTATTCAGAGAAGGTGAAAGATCCTGTAGCTGTACGTTATTGTTGGTCCATTAATCCCGATGTAAATCTATTCAATAGTGCCGGATTACCTGCTTCTCCTTTCAGAACGGATAATTGGAAAATTTCTTCGGAAAATTAAAATCTTGGAAATATGAAAAAAACAGTTTGGATCTTATTGTGCCTGCTCTTCACACGGGTGGCAGGGGGAGGCCTCCGGGCACAGGATATCTCTTTGAACGGTAGCTGGGACCTACTGTTCTTCCCCCAGCCGCGGGAGGCGGTGGTCGATCCCTCGGGATTACAAGCGGTGGAAGCGAAGAGGGTCGCGGCCACGGTGCCGGGAAATGTGGAGCTAGACCTGCTGCGAGCCGGTCTGATTGAGGATCCCATGATTGGGAGCAACATCTATTCCCTGCGCAAGTATGAGGGGTACCAATGGTGTTATTCCCGTTCCTTTGCATCCCCTGCTATCAACGAGGATGAAGAGGTGTACCTCTTCTTTGGGGGTATCGATTGCATTGCTGAAGTATGGTTGAACGGAGAGCATCTGGGATCGGTGAACAACATGTTCATCGAGCATCGCTTTGATATTACCCGATTCCTGCGGAAGGAGGGTGAGAACTTCCTACAGGTGATGATTCGCTCAGCGGTGATGGAGGCACAGCGTTATTCTCTGGGCACCTTCAGCATCGGCAACTTTGCTGCTGCCGAATCGGTAACTGTCAGGAAAGCACCTCATATGTACGGATGGGATATCATGCCCCGGCTGGTGAGTGCCGGTCTTTGGCGCGATGTGGAGTTGCAAGTGGTGAACAATACCCACCTTGTCAACACTCACTGGATGACATCCAACATTGATCTGGACAATCGTCGTGCACGTCTCTTCCTTGATCTGCAAATGAAGATACCCTTTGAAAAGCTGGATAAGGCTCATGCCGTAGTCACTCTGAAACGGAACAACAAGATCGTGCATGAGCAGGAGATATTGATTACCTCACACGCTTTCCGTCATGTGGTGGAGCTGGATAACGTGGATTTTTGGTGGCCACGGGGGTATGGAGAACCGGCCCTCTATGATGCGGAGGTGAAGCTGGTGGATGTTTCGGGAAAGATTTTATCCCATAAAAAAGATCGGGTAGGTGTGCGTACGGTGAAGC
>JBDKRY010000073.1:0-4550 GCA_039683155.1 Proteiniphilum sp. | reverse complement strand
CGTTTGAGCTCGTCGATCACCTCCCAGAAGTCATCGTCGCTAATCACCGAGTGCACGCTGCTCCAGCCTTCATCGGCCAGCGGAAGGATGCTGGGAGAACGCATGCCCGGAAGCAGTCGCACAATGTCGGGGATCACAGCGTTGGGAGCGTTCAGCAATACATATTTTTTGCCCTGACCGTTTTTATGGGCTTTGATTCGGAACAACAACTGATCAAGGAGTGTTGTCTTCGCAGGAGATATTTTTTTGTTGCTGATGAGCACCGCCTCGCTCCGGATGATTGCCTCCACCTCTTTGAGTCCGTTCATGAGCAGGGTACTGCCGGTGCTGACAATATCGAAGATGGCATCCGCCAGGCCGATGCCGGTGGCTATCTCTACGCTACCGCCCAGCTCTTCGATTTTCACTTCGATGCCCTTTACCTGAAAGTATTTGTTCAGTATCTTCGGGTAGCTGGTGGCGATGCGTTTGCCGTTGAAATAATCGAGTCCGGTATACTCCTCGTCTTTCGGGATGGCGAGCGACAGGCGGCAGTTGCCGAAGCCCAGTTTCTCCACCACCTCCACCTCCTTGTCCTTTTCCCAAACTTCATTCTCACCCAGGATGCCGATGTCGGCCACACCCTGTTCCACATACTGGGGAATGTCATCGTCACGAAGGAAGAGGATCTCCATGGGGAAGTTACTGGCATCGGTTTTCAGTTTTCTGTTGCCGTTCGACACCTTGATGCCGCATTCGGTCAGTAGTTCGATCGATTTTTCGCTTAGCCGGCCGCTCTTTTGGATAGCGATTTTGATTTTTTCCATTGTTTTGTTCTTTTGTCGAATAAAATCGGTCTGAGCTTAACAAAAAACCCGCCTGATGTTATTCAGACGGGTGTATAAATATAGACTTTTATGTTCGCACATATCGATCTCAACTCGCCTGATTGCAAGTATGAAAATGATGATGATGGAACCTGTTTGCTTTCATTTTTATCGTTTCGTTGTTGCAAAGATAATGGAATTATTTTTAATGTCGCGGAAATTGATTATTTTTTTGTCGGGAGGAGATAAAAATTGAAGCTGATCATGAGAAGCCATGCTAAACGGGAGGCGGTGAATGGAGAGACTGACAACCGCTTATGCTGCATCCTAAAAAATCTCAAAAACAGGAGAAAATGATGGTTGACTGTCTGAGTGTGGCAAATTTTTGTGTAAGTTTGCATCCGATGAAAGAAAAGCTGTTTATAACCCTTCTGGCGACGGTATTATGCATCGCGGCTGCATACTCGCAGGCACGCATTATCCTGCCCGATTCATCGCAGATCACCACCAACCCTGATTCGCTGGATATGCTTCCCCGAAGACCCCTGCCACGTGATACGCCGGATCCGTCCCGGGTGTCATCATCGCCCCTCGATCATCTGATCCACGATCACGGCGCTGAAGCTGATTCACTGCAGGCACTGGCGCAGATGACTCTCTGGCGACTGGATGCCCGCACAGGGGATCGTCTCCCGGCCGGGTCGGATACATTGCTGCACAACTACCAGCATACCACGCTCCCCGATGGCCAGTCGGTAGCCATGGGTTTCCTGGCACCATTGGGATCACCGTCGATTTCCAAGATTTTTTTCGACCGTGAGGAGACGGAAACCTTTGTTTTCAACAATGCATACACCCATTATCTGAAAGATCCGGAGAAACTGTTGTTCGTCAACACGCGCATACCCTATTCCCGGCTTACCTATCATCGTGCCGGTTCCAAACAGACCAGGGAGGAGCGGTTCGATGCCCGGCTCACCTCCAATTTCGGAAAAAAGCTGAACGTGGGTTTGGATGTCGATCTCATTAACACACGCGGCTTCTATAACTCGCAGGCAGTAAAGCACAATAACTTCTCCCTCTTCGGCAATTACCTCTCCGACAGGATTGAGGCGCATGCCTTTGTGAATCTGGGGTCACTGAAAAATTTCGAGAACGGCGGTATCACGGACGAACAGTTTATTACCGACCCCGATGCCGTACAGCAAAGCTTTACCTCTAAAGATATACCGGTGAAGTTTACCAATACCTGGAACGCGGTAGGCAACAACCGTTATTTTTTGTCGGGACGATACAATCTGGGATACAGGGATATTACCGGCGACTCGCTGCATCAGGGAACGGGGAATTTTGTACCCGTGGCAAGTATCGGCGTCTCATCGCAATATACGCAGCAGCACCGCCGCTTCTTGTCCTATGACACGGCCTACGTAAATGTTGACGGGGTGCAGATGCAAAAGATTGACCAATTCTATGCCAATCGCTTTTATAACGGGGCGGTAGATGACAGCATCCGCTATACCTCTTTTAAAAATAACGTTTCCCTTAGCCTGCGGGAAGGGTTCAGGGAGTGGGTGAAGTTCGGGCTGACCGCTTTTCTGGAGTACGACCTGCGTAACTATTCCCTGCGCGACAGTGTCGCTCCCGGGTACAGGCAACACCGGGAGAGTGCTGTCACTTTGGGTGGCGTGCTCAATAAGCAACAGGGTGAAAACCTGTTGTTTAACATCCGTGCCGATCTGGGAGTATTGGGCGCAAACCTGGGTGAATTCAGGGCAATGGGCGATGTGGAGACCAGTTTCGATATTGCCGGCCGTCGCACCACACTGTCGGCTGAGGCTTATATCAAAAACCTGCGGCCGAAGTACCTGCAGGAACATTATTACTCCAAGTATTTCCGGTGGGATCATGCATTCGGTGATACCCGCAGGGTATATGCCGGAGGAAAGTTACATATCCCCTTTACAAACACCACATTGAATGTCGGCGTTGAAAATCTGCAGAATTATATTTATTTCGATCAGGATAAGCAGATTCAGCAGGAGAATGGCAGCATACAGGTGCTGACAGCCCGTGTGGAACAGAATTTGCATCTTGGCATCTTCAACTGGGATAATCAGGTGGTCTATCAGACCTCGAGCAATGAGGCGGTGATCCCGGTACCCATGCTCAGCCTCTATTCCAACATGTACCTGAAAACGAAAATTGTGAATGAGCTCACACTGCAGCTGGGTGTAGATGCTCATTACCACACCAAATATTTTGCCCCGGGGTATGAGCCTGCACTGCTGCAATTTTATAATCAGCGGGAAAAAGAGATCGGAAACTATCCCATCTCTACCGTCTATGCCAACATGCACCTGAAGCAGACCCGCTTTTTCGTGATGTTTTACAATGTGGCGTCGCAGGTAATCAAGCCGCAGGAGTATTTTTCGCTGCCGGGCTATCCGGTGAACCCTTTTATATTTAAAATGGGACTTTCCGTGAATCTTCATAATTAATTGTTAATTCTGACCGCTTTTGAAATCTCAGAAACGTATATATCTCTATTTTCTGTTGCTTGTTGTTGCTGTGGCGACCATGATAGGGTTGCGCCATGCGATGAACCGCCCTGAAAAACCGCCTTCCACTCCGCGTGATTACAATGAGATCATGGCTTCCGGTGAGTTGAACGTGGTCACCGACTACAATTCAATAGGCTACTATGTTTCGGGCGATTCAACGCAGGGATTTCAACTGGAAATGATGCGGGCGCTTGAAAATGAATGGGGCGTGCAGGTGCATCTTTTTTTGGAAAACAGTCTTGATGATAACCTGGAAGGATTGCTATACCATCGCTATGATCTGGTCGCCAGGAACATTCCCGTGAACTCACAGTTGAAAGACTTCTTCTCATTCACCGATCCCATTTCATTGAACAAGCAGGTGCTGGTGCAACGAAAAGCGGCATATAACGACAGCATCGAACCCATCCGGCAGCAGCTGAACCTGGCGAAGAAAACCATTCATGTGGCAAAAGACTCACCCGCAATACTTCGCCTGAATAATCTGTCCCATGAGATAGGGGATACCATATTCATCATGGAGGACCCCACGTACGAAGTGGAGCAGCTGGTGATGATGGTGGCTTCGGGCGACATTGATTTTACGGTATGCGATGAAAAAGTTGCCCGGCTTTTGTCGACGTCCCTCCCGGAGATCGACATAGAAACAGATATCAGCTTCACCCAACTTGAGTCGTGGGCAGTACGCCGAGACTCGCCGGTGCTGTTGGATAGTCTGAACAGCTGGCTCAGCCGATTCAGGGAAACACCGGCGTTTGAGCGGATCTTTGAGAAATATTATTAAACCGGACCGGCTTAATACCATCAACGGGGACCCGGATCCAGCCGGAATGTACCGTGGAAGCCTTTATTCATGCCAGATACCTTGTCTGTTTATCTTCACCGGTGAAACGCTGCATCCTGTTATGATCCCTGGTCTGCGATTTCATCCTTTCTGAGGGGTTCACCCCGGAAGCCCATCACATCCTATGATCCCCCGATCGGCTCTTCAGTATACAATGAACCCCGGAAGCCTTTCAACGGGCTTCCGGGGTTCCAATCAGAGCGGATCAACCTTTGCGGTTAAAGAGGCTCGCCTGGTTAGTTTGTCCGCGGAGTGTTCCGGTTCATGTTACGTCCTCCCGACCGGCTTTTGTTGCCCATCTTCTTCATCTGCTCGTCGCGATACGTTTTCCATTGT
>JBDKRY010000072.1:0-8335 GCA_039683155.1 Proteiniphilum sp. | reverse complement strand
CGGCGGCATTTGGGGAGGGGTGAACGCCTCTTTCCTGTGCAACCTGCTGATGCACCACGACAGCCGTACCCCCCGCTTCTGCGGTAGCCGCTACACCAACAACCCCGACAGGGAAAGCGTGGACTTTCGCAACAATGTGCTCTACAACTGGGGGGCTAACAATGTCTATGGCGCTGAGGGGGGCAGTTACAACATGGTGAACAACTACTACAAGCCGGGGCCTGCTTCCTCCAACAGCAGCAGGCTGTTGCAACCCTATGCCGATGACGGAAAAAATAAACAGCCCAAGGGAACACATGGCAGATTCTATCTCAGCGGAAACCATCTGGTTGGCAACAGCAGTGTTACCAGCAATAACCGACTGGGGGTGCATATGCACTCCACATTCACAACCCACGCCCCCGTCGTGACGCTGGATGAGATATTGGCCGACAGCGAGTTCCCAATGGCGGAGACAGCGACCTACAGTGCCGCGAAGGCCTATGAAAAGGTGTTGCAGCAGGCAGGGAGCTGCCTGAGCCGCGATGCGGTGGACAGCCGGCTGATGGAGGAGGTGCAAAACGGTACGGCAACCTTCATGGGGCTGAACCCGCAAAACCCGCCCCCCTATCCCAAACCGGGTATCATCGACAGTCAGGAGGATCTCAAGCCAGCGAATGCCGGTGCCGACTGGAGCGCCTGGCCCGTACTGGCGGAGGGGGTTCCTCCTGCCGACAGTGATGGTGACGGCATGCCCGGCGAGTGGGAAAAGGCGAAAGGGCTTGATCCAAAAACAGCCGATGCGAATGGGCGGCATCTCAGCACTGCTTACGACAACATCGAGGTATACCTTAATGAACTGGCAGGGGTGTCACAATAAAGCATCAAAAAACAATGAAACAACCCAAAAAACTTATAACTATTATTCTGCTTGTTGCAGCTGCTTTCAGCCTGTCTCCTCAGGTAAACATCTCCCGCACCTGGGTGGCTGACCAGGGCGACGGGACTTATCGCAACCCAATTTTGCATGCCGACTACTCCGATCCGGATGTGTGCCGAGCAGGGGAGGATTACTGGATGACCGCCTCCAGCTTCAACTGCATACCGGGATTGCCCATCCTGCACTCCAAAGACATGGTGAACTGGAAGCTGGTCAACCATGCCATCGACCGGTTACAACCCGACGAGCATTTCTCCACACCCCAACATGGCAACGGCGTCTGGGCACCCTCCATCCGCTACCATGACAACATGTTCTATATATACTATGGCGATCCCGACTTCGGCATCTTCATGGTGAAAAGCGAGGATCCTGCCGGAACATGGAGCAAACCCACGCTGGTAAAGGAAGGAAAGGGACTGATCGACCCCTGCCCACTGTGGGATGAGGATGGAAAGGTCTACCTGGTCTATGCCTATGCCGGCAGCCGCGCCGGTATCAAGAGCGTGCTGAACATTGCGGAGATGAATGCCGATGGAAGCAAAACCATCACTCCCGGAAGGATTATCTACGACGGACATGCGCTGGATCCTACCATTGAGGGTCCCAAGTTCTACAAACGGAACAACTGGTACTATATCTTCTCACCGGCAGGCGGGGTGGCCACCGGCTGGCAGACCGTACTCCGCTCACGCTCCATCTACGGCCCCTACGAAAGGCATGTCTCCCTGGCGCAGGGCAGCACAAACGTGAATGGGCCCCATCAGGGTGCCTGGGTCTCCACTCCCACAGGAGAGAACTGGTTCTATCACTTCCAGGATGCCGGTCCTTTTGGCCGCATCGTCCATCTGCAACCCATGAAATGGGTGAACGACTGGCCGGTGATGGGGAAAGATGCGGATGGAGACGGTTTCGGAGAACCGGTCGCTTCATGGCGCAAACCGGCTATTGCCGGCAATCATCCCATCGCTACCCCACCGGAAAGCGACCTGTTCGACGCGCCCACCCTCGGCTTGCAGTGGCAGTGGCATGCCAATCCGGATGAGTGGTGGTCATACTGCGACAGCGCTAGCGGTACTCTGAGTCTCTACTCGGTACCGCTGCCGAAGGAGTATCACAACCTGTGGGACCTTCCCAACCTACTGCTGCAAAAATTCCCCTCAAACCGGTTCAAAGCCACCGCAAAGCTTACTTTTCTGCCTTCGGATGCCATTAACGGCGAACGAACGGGACTGGTGGTGATGGGGATGGACTACGGCATGCTCTCCCTTGAAAAAACAGACAAGGGATTCACCCTCTCACAGGTCAGTTGCAAAAATGCCGATAAAAAAGGGGAAGAGGTGGTACATGCCTCTGTGCCGTTGACTGATGGGGAACTCTTTCTGCGGGTTGAGGTAGCACCTGATGCCAGCTGCCGGTTCAGCTACAGCGAGGATGGAAAGAAATTTGTACCCCTGGGCAACTCTTTCACGGCCCGGGAAGGAAAATGGATCGGTGCCAAGATGGGGCTCTTCTGCTCCCGTCCGGTCCGCAACAACGACGGGGGACGCCTGCTAGTGGACAGTTTTATCGTGGAATAAACCCATTACAAAAGATGAACAGGAAGAGTTTCTATGGCTTATTGATCCTGCTGACCTGTCTCCCATGGCAGCCCATAGCTCAAACCGTGATGATCAAAGGTGTGCCGCGTGACACCAGCTATACCGTTTATAGCTCCTACAAGAAGGTGGCGAAACAGTTTCCCTTTATTCAAATTGCATCAACCGAACTGCCAAAGGGTATCAAAGCGATGGAAGCCATTCCATACAAGTCGACCGGCAAGCGGGAGCTTACGCTTTCGGTCTACCGCCCCGACAATGAAGCAATCCTCCCGGCAGTGATGATGATTCACGGTGGCGGATGGAACTCGGGGTCGCCCGACATGCAGAAGGCACTCGCTCTGCAGTTGGCTCGTAACGGATATGTCACTTTCAAGAATGCATCTGGTCGTTAATATCTGTCACCCCGTTGATGGTACGTCCTACTTCCATGGCCATACTAATCAGGCGGCTGTTATCCTTTGCCCGTGCGTAATTCACCAAGTTAATCAAGAACCGGTCTCTTGCCTCGCTGTGGGGTGTCTCATTGGCAATGGACCAGATTATCACCGCACCGCGGTTCTTGTCCCGCTCAATCATGTCGTTGAGCTGTTTCTCTGCATTGGCATAAGTATCAGGATTCTCCCATTGAATGGTCCAGTAGACCGGTATCTCCGACCAGACCATCAGCCCCATCCTCTCCGCCTCGCGCACCATATATTCGTTGTGAGGATAATGAGCTAACCTGACAAAGTTGCATCCCATCTCTTTAGCCCACCCCAGCAACACTTTCGCATCTTCGGGCCTTGAGGCTCTCCCCTGTCTGAGGGGGGCCTCCTCATGAATAGAAATGCCCCGCAGGAAAACCGGCTTACCGTTGAGCAGTATCTCTTTGCCCTTCACCTCTATCTGGCGAAACGCAATCCGATCGTTCAGAGACTCCCCTTCGTGAATCAGACTCACCTCATAGGTTTTGGGTTTCTCTGGGCTCCAAAGCTCCGGTTTGGCCTTCACGGTAAAGGATGCTTTCCCTGTGTGATCGGTGGTGAGTCGTTCCCTGATATCCAATTCGGGTATCAGTAGCTCCAACGGCTCCCCCTCGATAGAATTGTTGAGCCGCACGTAGCCGCTAATGCGGTCATACCGTCCTTTTTCAAGCTGTACCAGGTAGTCTTCGATAAAGGTCTCGGGTTCCTCCACCAGCATTACATCGCGGGTGATACCCCCATAGTTCCACCAGTCGGCGTTCACCGTGGGTACTCCCTCAGGTATCCTGTCGTTGTTCACCATTACCACGATGAAGTTCTCTCCCTCTTTAACCTTGTCGGTGATGTCGAAATGGAAAGGGGTGAAACCACCAATATGTCTTCCCAGCAACTCTCCGTTCAGATAGACGCGGGCATCGTAGTTGACGGCTCCGAAGTAGAGAAAGAGCGTCTTGCCCGGCTGTGGCACATGGTTGAAATAGCGCTGGAACCATACCGTCCCCTCATAGAAGAACAATTGGTCGTTGGCAGTGTTCCAGTCGGATGGAATAAACATCTTATCAGCAGTATCGAAATTATACTCCACCAGGTCTGATTTATCCCTTGCCTTTGCATTCTTAAAGAAACCATTGGGGTTCGGTTTCAGCCGGTAATCATAATAGCCGTTATTGAAAGGATCAATGATATAGCTCCATTGCCCATTGAGCGATGTCACTTCACGTCCGTACACGTTTTGCAGCGTTAATTCATCTGCCTGTAACTGAAAGGCAACAAACAGTAACAGAAAAAAAATCAGTGTTCTCATTGTTGTTGAATCGTTTTAATCAATGCGTTGCTTCAGTTTCATTGGTCTGAAACATGGCACTTACCTTACGCGGAAAGATGTGGTAAAGATAGAAAAAAATAACCTATCGCATTGTCACAGCTCAACGTTCTTAACCAACCTGCCGTTTACCCTCACATTTTTCAGTTTGAATGATTGGATAAAATCCCTGTTGATCTCAGGATCAGTTGCCTGAATGTTGAGGTTCTCCAATGTGAAGTGCGACAGGATGTACTGATCTGACTCGGTCACATCGAAGAAACGGTTGCATTTAAGGTCGATGCTGCGCATGGTCACGTGACTGGCATAGGAAAGTGGAATAGTCTCCTCTCCCTGCAGGTCGAAGAACTGTGTCCAGGGCTTGATATAGAGAAAACTATTGGCGTTGCCGGTGATATCCTCCACAAGAATGTATTCATAATTCTGCGGGGTATCAGGCCGCATTTTCAGCCAGAGAAGCCTTGCTGCCTGATCCACCTGCAGGCGGCGGACAATCACATTCCGGTTGTGAATCGATTCGCTGCCGCAGGTGAGCACACCATGACAGAAGCCAAAGGTGCAATCCTCGATGATCACATTGCGGTTGGGTCCGTTGTTTGGGTCTTTATCGGCATGAGGCCCCTTGCCTCCCTTAAGTGCGATGGCGTCATCGTTGACCGAGATATAGCAATTGGTGATATGCACATTGGTACATACGTCAATGTCCACACCGCGTCAGAGCTGGGGGCCTTCACCGGCTCACGGGGAGCGAAAATATACAGATTGGAAAGTCTGACATTCTCACTTTTGTAGAGATGGGTGGTCCAGAAGGGGGAGTTGATCAGTCGCACACCGGTAAGATGTACATTCCTGCTGTTTGAAATAAAAATCAGGCGCGGGCGCATCTCGTCCAGATTGGTACATTGGGGATTGAACTTCCTGCGCAGCCAGAATGACTTCCAGTAACGCAAGCCGTTGCCGTTGATGGTACCCTTGCCGGAGATGGTGAATCCGTCGAGACCGTCGGCATTCACCAACGCTGCAAAATAATCGATGTTCCTCCCCTCGATACGCGTCGGCAGAAGCGGCCTGTTGTTGGTCACGTTGGATTGGGTGAGGGCAGAAACGGAGTTGTGACTGTAGGCAGAGCTACTATTCCCGGTTCAATGAATCATCAGGGCATGGGAGCCAGATTTTCCCACTCTACATTCCACTTTCCATTTTTCGGGAATCCGGGGGTTTCCTCTGCGTTCCCATCCCAGCCGGCGCACATCATCGCCACGGCAGTGAGCAGTCCCCCGTTACCGGGAAGATAGACCCTGAGCCGCGTATCCTGATAGTTGTGACCGTTCACCAGGTAGGTATTGGTTCGTTTGTCCATCAGCAGGGCGCCCACCGCTTTCTCCGGATCACCCAGGCGGGCAGCACTCATGGCGGTCATCGGGTAGTCCCATCCCCAGGTTTTATCCCAGTTCCAGTTATCCCAGATCCAATTGAGTGTATGCTGCATATAATCGCGGCGCAGCATCTTGCATTCGGGCAACATTCCCAAAGCACCCAATACCGCCGGATGGTCGGATGTGAAACGGATATCTCTGTAAGTGTCGGTTGCATCCTCCGATGCCAGGTAGAGGCCGTCGGAATTGTAGGCCAGCGGCGAGAGCTTGTCGATCAGCTCATCCCACTGTGGGTCGCGCTTTTGTCCCATGCGCGCTCTCCACTGCTGGGCTACCGACAGGGCATAGTGCCAGTAAGAGAGTTCAAAGGGCGGGTTGATGGTCTCGGATGCGCGCAGTGTCTCCTGTGCTGGGATAATGCCTTTGAGTACATAGCGCCCTTTCGACTCATCGTAGGTGGCAAACGAAGCCATAAAGCGGGCGGTCTCTTCCACCAGGAAACCATATTTTTGGAGCACTTCCTGTGTGGGCTTGTTTCGGTAAATCAACTCAGCCATATAGATGAAATGGGGTTGTTGCCAGATCAGGAACGAACCCACACTAGAGGGAGCCTCTGTTGCCGAGGGATCGGTCATCTTCATCCAGCGGGCACCTTCAAACTGCTGACGCTGGGCAATGGCCTTGGCTTTGGGATAGGCAGTGGCATACCAGTCCATGCTCCTCTCGAGCAGCTCCATTCTGTTCCACAACGCAAAATGAACGGCATGCCACCAGTGCATCTCCAGGTGGAACTTGCCGTACCAGCTGTTGTAGGTCAGCCCTGTCTCCTGCGGGGGATAGATGCCAGCCGACTGGATGGCCATCAGGTATTGCGAGAGCACCACGCGTCGTTCCAGCTCAGCTGCCCGCTCATCGGTGCACTTCGAGAAATCGACCGCCCCGCCATTTTGCCAGAAAGCAGTCCAGTAGCCCGATGAGGCGTTGAACGACTCTTGCACGGGTGCAACGTCTGTTTCCGGCATCTCCTCTGTAAAGGTGCAGGTAAAGGCAAACGTATCGCTGGCAGGTGTGAGTACAAAGGAATGTACCGCTTTCTTGGTGAGGGTTGCCTCGCCCTCAAACTGCAAAGTGACATAATAGAGGGTGGAGTCGAGTGTTCTTTTCAGCACGAAAGAGTGCTCATCCTGAGCAACAATTTCGGTCTGATGCTTCTCCGGTGAGCTCCAGTCGGTGGCATCGTCGGTATGTTCCCCTGTGGGATAGGGAAAGCGCAGGTTCACCCGCATCATCCCCTTGCCGATGAGGGGTGACCGAAGCGAAACAGCCAACCGATCCTTGTCAGGGTGTACGGCTGTCCTCACCGTGGCGGAGTCAGCTCCGACCATAAATCGGCTGTGAATGATCCCCTCCCAGAGATCCAGCTCCTGATTCAGGCCGGTGATTTGACCTGGCAGCACCTTATTACCCTCCCGGTCGGTCAGTTCCAATCCGATGTACCCGAGATGCAGGCGGTGCGGGTTAGCCCTGAAATAATTGGCGGCATCCCGCTTTCTGCCCGGCTCATTGAACTGCACCGCATAGGGTTCATCCCATCCCCTGAAGTTGTAATTTTTCAGGGTCTCTTCCGTGGTGAAGCGCTCAACATTGGGAAAGCTGTGCCATCCCCATTGCGACTGCGTACCGAGAGGAACTCCTTTGGCATAGATCTCAGGGAAGGTCTGTAAACCCGTGGCGTCAACCGTCACGGCGAAGTTGCCATTGCCCACGGAGAGTGAAGACAACGAGTCAAATTGGGTAATCCTGGGGTTGTTGCGCTTCACCAGTGCCAGCCGGTCGATTTTACCGGGCTGATTGTTGCTGCAGGAGATGAGCATTCCTGCCAACAACAACAGTACAACTCTCCTGATACTAAACACACTGTTCATCATTGTATATTTCAGTACGATTTCGACTATCTTTTAGTTCATATATCAGATTAATCCTCACCATCAGAAAAAGAGCAGATGGTGAATCATCTTTGCCTACTTTTTTATATTATGCAAATATAGTTAAATTGATCTTACTTTACCGCCTGCGGAATCACAGAGATAATGATTGCTTCTCTTTTTTCGTAAAATATCTTAAACCATTTAAAACCTGAATGTAATTGACCTACAGAAAATGGAACTCCCAAATATGTATGCTTTAAATATACATTTTCTTGGTAAACAAAAAAAGTTGTATCTTCGTGCACGGGCACAAATTCAAATTAAGTAAATATTGACTTATCATACATGAGCAAGAAGATCCGGATAATAGATATCGCAAAAATGGCCGGCGTTTCCAAGGGAACAGTAGACAGGGTTATGCACAACCGTGGGAACGTATCGGAGTCAGCCCGCTTAGCTATTGAAAAGGTGCTGGAACAGGTAAATTACAAGACCAATATTCATGTATCGGCCATCTCGTTAAAAAGGAGTTACAAGATTATCCTCACTACACCCGAAGTGTCTCTGGGAGCATATTGGGAAAGCATCCACAATGGCATCCGTCACGCCCTGGAAGAATATGAAGATGTAAAAGTAGTGTTGCAGATTTTCACCTATAATCAGTACGATATTTATTCCTGCCGCTCAACCTTCGAAAAGATTGCCGGTTTCGAAATGGATGCCCTG
>JBDKRY010000071.1:0-3422 GCA_039683155.1 Proteiniphilum sp. | reverse complement strand
TGCCCAGAAGTACAATATACCACAGCAGATCATCGATTTCATTGAGACACACCACGGAACGAGTGTCCCCAAATATTTTTATATCTCCTGGAAAAATGCCAATCCCGATAAGGAAGCCAATGAAGCCGATTTCCGGTATCCGGGCCCGAATCCTTTCTCAAAAGAGACGGCCATCATGATGATGGCCGATGCGGTGGAGGCGTCGTCGCGAAGCTTGACCGAGTATACAGAAATGTCTCTCCGCAACCTGGTGGATAAGATCATTGATGCACAATTGAATGAAGGTTATTTCAAACTGACCCCCATCACCTTCCGGGATATTCAAACCGTGAAAGATGTGTTTGTGGATAAGCTGAAGACAATGTATCATTCGCGCATCGCCTATCCCGAGCTGAAGCAACCGGCGATTATTCCCACTCAATCGTAGCGGGCGGTTTCGATGAGATATCGTACACCACGCGGTTGACACCTTTCACTTTATTGATGATCTCGTTCGACACCTTTGCCAAAAACGCGTAGGGAAGATGTGCCCAGTCGGCAGTCATGGCGTCGGTAGACGTAACGGCGCGCAGGGCGATGGTGTTCTCATAGGTGCGTTCATCCCCCATCACACCGACCGATTGCACAGGCAACAGGATGGCTCCTGCCTGCCATACTTTATCATAAAGACCCGCAGCGCGAAGATTCGAGATAAATATATCGTCCGCCTCCTGCGCGATGCGTACTTTTTCCGGAGTAATGTCTCCCAGGATACGAATCCCCAATCCTGGGCCGGGGAAAGGGTGGCGGTGAATGAGGCTCTCCTGCATGCCCAGTTCCAGCCCTATTTTTCGCACCTCATCCTTGAACAACAGCTTCAGCGGCTCACACAGCTTCAGGTTCATTTTTTCGGGCAATCCCCCCACATTGTGGTGGCTTTTGATGGTTGCGCCGGTAATCGAAAGCGACTCAATCATATCGGGATAAATGGTTCCCTGCGCCAGCCATTTTATATGCTGCAAGGTATGAGCCTCCTTTTCAAAGACATCAATAAAACCCTTTCCGATGATTTTCCTTTTTTTCTCAGGATCGGACACTCCCTCCAGTGCTTTATAAAAGTGCTGTTTCGCATCCACACCAATCACATTCAGCCCCAAATGTGCGTAATTGTCCAGCACGGTTTCAAACTCGTTTTTTCGCAATAACCCGTGATCCACAAAGATACAGGTGAGATTTTTACCAATGGCCTTGTTGAGCAATACCGCTGTCACGGAGGAATCTACTCCGCCCGACAATGCGAGGATCACCTTGTCGTCTCCCAGCTGCTCTTTTAGTTCCTCAACGGTGGTGGCGATAAACGATGCCGGCGTCCAATCTCTTTTCATACCGCAGACCGTCAGGAAATTGTCCAGTATTTTCGTACCCTGCTCGGTGTGAAACACCTCGGGATGAAATTGCACACCCCATGTTTTTTCACCGTCGATCCTGTATGCTGCCAGGGCGACATCCTCCGTGGAGGCAATCACCCTGAAGTTGCCGGGGATCTTCACAATGGTATCGCCATGTGACATCCAGACCTGACTGTTTGTGGGGAGGTTTCCCAAAAGGGGATCACGATCCTCTTTCACACGCAGATGTGCACGCCCGTACTCACGGGTATCGTTTTTTCCGACCTCTCCACCGGAAGTGAGCGCCATCAACTGAGCTCCGTAACAGATACCCAGGACGGGAAATTTACCGCGGATTTCGCGTAAATCGGCCTTGAATGCATTGTCGTCATTCACTGAAAAAGGACTGCCGGAAAGGATTACTCCCTTCACCGATTCATCACCGAATGGAAATTTATTGTACGGTACTATTTCGCAGTAGGTATTCAATTCTCTCACGCGGCGACCAATGAGCTGTGTTGTTTGAGAGCCAAAGTCAAGAATAACGATTTTTTCGTGCATAGTGTATCATCGTGAGTTTGGACGCTTGTTGCCGGCGTCAATTCAATTTTTTCAGGACACAAAGATACAAAAAGTACGAAAATATAGGTAGCGCGGTTCCGGGAACTTTCCTCAGTCACCCCAATGGCCTCATTCCAGGGGATATATTGATAATAGAAAAGATAGATAACAGAATATAATTCTTTTATCTGTATTTTTTGTTATCTTTGAAATCAGAAAACATTGCGAATGAAAATACAATCTCTCTTTTTCACGCTGCTGTTTGGTATTTTCTCTGTTACGTTGCAGTCGCAAACGCTTGAGGATGCCAGGACCTGGTATCTGGAAGGCCGGTATGCAGAGGCATTACCCCTGTTTCAGCAGGAATATCAGCATGACCCCGGCAATGCATCCGTCAATCAGTGGTTGGGGGTGAGCTTATATGAAACCGGCAGGATTCTTGAAGCAGAGAAGTATCTTTCCTTTGCCGCACAGAAAAAAATACCCGAATCATATCTCTACCTCGGTGAACTGTATGCGAAGATGTATCGATTTGAAGATGCCGAAGCAGAATTTGAAAAGTACCAACGGGCCAATCGCAAAAATGAGGAGGCATTGGATAAGTTGACCCGGCGACGGGAATATGCCGGGAAGCTGCAAAAGGCGGTAAACCGAACCGAAGATATACAGGTAATTGATAGTCTGGTATTACCGAAAGCCAAATTCTTATCGGCATATAACCTGAGCAAATCATCCGGATCGCTGCTGCCTGTAAACGAATTTTTCAAAAGTCTGCCTGTGAGCGATAAAACGCTCTACATGAACGGGCGGGAAGATAAAATATACTATTCACAAGGTGATCAGGCTACAGGCCTCGATTTGTTCACGATGGACAAACTGATTGGCAGCTTCGGCAATGAGAAAAAGCTCCCCGGGTCAGTGAATGAAGACGGAGATCAAGCTTATCCTTTTGTCATGAGCGACGGGTTGACCCTCTATTTTGCATCCACGGGACATGCATCACTGGGGGGGTACGACCTGTACGTCACCCGCTATAATCTCCCGGCAGACAGTTACCTGACGCCAAATCAATTGAATATGCCGTTCAATTCGCCTTTTAACGACTATTTGATGGTCATTGACGAAGAGAAAGGCATCGGATGGTTTGCCTCGGATCGTTTTCAACCGGCGGACTCGGTTTGTGTCTACACGTTTATCCCCAACCCGCGAGTGACGTTGCTGGAGAGTAACGACCCCGGCGTCATGATAAAAAGAGCCCGGCTTTCCGCTATTGCTGATACCGGGAAGGCGGGTGCAAACTATGATCTGCTTCGTGAACGTGCAAGACAGAAAATTGTCACCCGACAGGAAACGGAAGGTGATTTTGTGTTTGTGATCAACGACAGTGCCACTTACCACACCCTGTCTGATTTCAGAAACAACAGTGCCCGGCAAATCTTTTCGCAGGCTCTGGGTCTGGAGAGGCAATGGCATGATTTGAACAGGGATTTATCC
>JBDKRY010000070.1:0-5340 GCA_039683155.1 Proteiniphilum sp. | reverse complement strand
GGTTCCATGATAAGCTCTTCAATCGTAAACGGATCGCCGTTATTCAGCCGAAACAAAAAATCCCTCATCGAGATGATACCCATAAATTCATCGATTTTCTTTTTGCAGGCAAGAATTTTACTGTGCTTTGTCTGCAGCAGATCGTGAATGACCTCCTCCCTGCTCTTACTGATATCCACCCACTCAACGTCGGTGCGGTGGGTCATCAGATGAATGGCCCTTTTATCGGAGAAATAGAATACCTGTTCGTGGATGATGTTCTCTTCCGCATCGATGATTCCCTCGTGTGAGGCAGTCTTCAGCATGGCACGCAATTCCATTTCCGACACTACCTCATTCTTTGGCTTCAGGCCGATCACCCTGGTGACAAAGCTGGTGGAGACTGCCAGAAGCTTCACAAACGGGTAAAAGATGATGCTCACCACCTGTATGGTAGGCGCAACGGCAATGGCCATTTTCTCCGGGTTATTCAGTGCTATCGTCTTGGGTACCAGTTCACCAATAACAATGGAGACATAGGTGATCAGGAAGACCACGATCACCATCGCGATAGCCTCCGAGAAAGGTGCTGTAGCCGCAAATTGATTGAAGAAGGGAACAAGATAACCTGCAAAGGCCTGCCCTCCGAATGCACCGTTGATGATACCAATCAAGGTGATGCCCACCTGCACGGACGACAGGAATTTGTCGGGATCGGCCTGCAGCTTGAGGGCACGCCGGGCTTCCTGCTTTCCCAGCTTACCTTCCGCTGCCAGTTTGTTTTTCCTTGCAGAGACAATGGCAATCTCCGACAAGGCAAAGAAACCATTGAGCACGATCAGCAGGAAAACGATGATGATATCAATCCACATACTGCCTTTTTTTTAGCGGGCAACATCTTCGGGGTGTTACCACAATGGGGAGGGATAAACACCGCTTTCCACGAGTTCTCTCAGCTTGGCTACCACATCGGGACGGTCTTCTGCATAGGTCACGCCAAACCATTTTGAGGGAGTATCAAGTACTTTAACGGTCACCTTACCGCTCACGATGAGGTAGTTTACCAATAAAGGAATGAAAAACTCAGCTTTGGGATTTTCGGCATTATCTTTCAGAAATTGAATGAAATAATCATCTGAGAAGCGGAAATAATCAGGCGTAAAGCCCCACATATTCATCGACACGGGGGTATGATCCCCGATGGGCACCCATTGGTCATATTCATCCTTGTAGCATACTTTGCCATCCACACGCATTACCTGCGTACGTTCTACCACACCAATGAGATTGCCTTCCACATCTGTTTCACATATACCGCGTGCAACGGTACCGCTTTCAGACAAGGTGTTTCCCACATGATACCCTACCATGCAATATTTGTGTTCACTGTTTTCGAGCTGCGACAGGAAATCGGCCAGCACCCTGAAGCTATCACGACCATAGAAATCGTCGGCATTGATGACCGCAAACGGTTCGTGAATCACATCTTTCCCCATCATCACCGCGTGGTTGGTACCCCACGGTTTCACCCTGTCGGGATGTGGGGTGAAACCTTCCTGCAGTTTGTCGAGTTCCTGAAATACCAGTTCTACCGGTATTTTTTGCGCGTATTTTTTGACAATCTTTTCTCTGAACTCTTCTTCAAACGATTGGCGGATCACAAAGACCAACTTACCGAATCCGGCATTCACTGCATCGTATATGGAATAATCCATAATGGTCTCGCCGCCCGGGCCAAGGCCATCCAGTTGTTTCAATCCGCCATAACGGCTACCCATACCGGCAGCCAATACAAATAATGTAGGTTTCATTGTTTGTGTTTTTTTTTAATTTTACCCCACAAATATAGGATTTTTACGGTTACGGAGAAAAATAAAAACCGCCAAATTACCGATCACGTTTCATTGGATGGCAGAAAAGCATTCCACAAGGGCTCTTGCGGCAGGGGAGCATTGATGGTAATATTTTCTTTCGAAACGGGATGGATGAAGGAGATTGTATGTGCATGCAGACTGATACTGCCGTCAGGATTGGAGCGCCGGGCACCGTATTTCAGATCACCTTTGATGGGACACCCTATCCTGGCCAGCTGACAACGGATCTGATGATGGCGTCCTGTCTCCAGATCTATCTCCAGCAGGAAATAATGCTGTGATGTACCTATCAGCCGGTAATGAAGCACTGCCTTTTTGGTGTGCGGTTTTTCGGTATCGAAAGCCGTGGACTTGTTGGTTTTTTCGTTCTTGATAAGATAATGCGTTAATGTATCTTCCTCCGCAGGTGGACGGTTCATCACGATGGCCAGGTAGGTTTTCTTCACCTCTCCGTTGCGAAACATATCGTTGAGTCGCGTAAGTGACTTGCCGGTCTTCGCAAACACCACCACCCCGCTCGTCGGTCGGTCGAGCCGGTGCGTGACACCGCAAAAAACATTACCCGGTTTACGGTATTTCTCCTTCAGGTACGCTTTCACTGTATCCGACAGTGGCTCGTCGCCCGTCTTGTCGCCCTGCACAATCTCGCCGGGCGCCTTATTGACAATGATAATGTGGTTGTCTTCGTATAAAACGGTCATCAGAGCTTTTCGAAATGAATTCTTTTCAATGACCGGAGGCAGCGGGCAGTCACCCGTGCGCCTCCGGTATTGGTGAAAATTATCTGATCAGGTATTCATCCCGCCGCAAACGTTAATCACTTGACCGCTGACGTACGAAGAGAGTTCAGAGGCAAGAAAAAGAGCCACATTCGCAACATCCTCCGGTGTTCCCCCACGCCGCAGTGGTATTTGCTTTGCCCATTCATTGCGCACCTCTTCGGAGAGTTGTCCTGTCATGTCGGTGATAATAAAACCCGGTGCGATGGCATTTGCCCGGATGCCCCGAGAGCCAAGCTCTTTGGCAACCGATTTGGCCAGACCAATCATCCCGGCTTTCGATGCCGAATAATTCGCCTGACCCGCATTTCCCGATACACCCACCACGGAGCTCATGTTAATGATGCTGCCCGATTTCTGGCGCATCATCACGGGCGTTACCGCATGCACAAAGTTGAATGCCGATTTCAGGTTTACATTGATCACCGCATCCCATTGCTGTTCACTCATCCGCATCATCAACCCGTCTTTGGTGATGCCTGCGTTGTTGACCAGGATGTCGATGCGTCCGAAATCCTGCATGATTTGATCTACCACCTTGTGTGACTCTTCAAAATTGGCTGCATTGGAGGCATACCCTTTGCACTTCACGCCGAGGGAGGCGATTTCATGTTCGGTGGCTTCTCCGGCTTCATCGATGGTCAGATCGGTGAACGCGATGTTCGCTCCTTCCGACGCAAATTTCAATGCGATGGCTTTTCCTATTCCGCGGGCAGCACCGGTGATCAGCGCTGTTTTTCCTTCTAATAACTTCATACGATCATATTTTATACTTTATATTCTCATTTTCCTGATCCCTCACTGCTGAAAGCTGGTTCCTGACTGCCGGTCGCTATTTCGCATATATTCCTTTGAACAAAATATTGGAGATAATCTCCCGGTCTTCTTTTTTGTTAAAGTCGAGCTTCATGGCACCGCGGATGGTGGGCACCTCAAGTCCTTTGAACGCGTAATGCAATATCACAGCCGTTTGTCTGACATCATTAAGTTGAAAGATACCCTTTTCGCATCCATCCTGAATGATGGTCTCCAGATAATGGATCTCTTTCTTGTCAAATTCCTTGCGTACATTTTCCACCGTCCAGATGTCTCTGAAAAAATCGGCCCTGAGGGTACCGTTGCGTGTAACCACCTCCTTGATAGCACCCAGACGGGTAAAGGCCAGCAGGATAAGTTTCTCATCGGCAGGCATATTGCGCCTGACAACCTCCTCCAGCTTACCATAGAGCACGTCGAGCTCCGATTCGATTACCGCCTTGTAGATATCGTTCTTGCTGCTGAAGTAGGTGTATAAGGTACGTCTGCCCCGTTGTGATGCCTCGGCAATATCATTCATCGTCGTATTCTCGAACCCTTTTTTTGCGAAAAGCTGCCGGGCTACGTCAATTAAATTTTTTTTTGTCTTTGAAATGGCTGATGTCACCGTATTATGCACATTTTATTTATTTATGTGCAAAAATAAAACAAAGATTTCAAATCCCGAAAGCAATTGAAATAAAAATATTGAACACAATACCCAAAAGAAGAAATCGGAGAAGAAACCGAATGGATTTACCGGAATAAGGCCAAGACAAAACTGTTATTTTTTTTCACGGAACAGCGCTGCCGCCTCACATACTTCGTGGTACCACTCCTCGCCGAATTTTCTGATCAGCGGCTCCTTTAAAAACCGGTAAAGTGGCAAACCTTCTTTCCGTCCCAGTTATACGGCAGGCTTACAGACCGACCAGCGGTGATAATTCACCGATGTAAAATCGGCATATTCACGCAGCCTGATCGGATATAAATGGCACGAAACAGGTTTCTGCACGGAAATTCTGCCTTCTCTGTATGCACTGTCGATGGCACATTTACATATACCGTCAGCATCGAACCAGGTAAATACACACTCTTCACCGTTGACGATGGAGGTAACCAGTTCACCGTCGGTATCGGTATAGGCAATCCCTTGCCGCTGAATCAGTTCCTGTGCTTTGGGAGAAAGATCATCCCAGATTGCAGGAAGGATATCATTGATCTGAGCAAATTCCTCCCGGGTGACGGGGGCTCCCGATTCTCCATCCACACAACACTGGCCTTTGCATTTGCAGAGGTCGCAAATAAATTGTTCTTCGAACAGATCGTCCGAAATGAGTGTATGCTGTATCTGTATCATTTTATGATGAATGTATTGTTTCTGTCTTTGGAACCGGTTTTTGATTTCTTTTCACATATATCCAAAACAGCAGCAGGGTGAACAGTGCACTCACGGCGGCAGCGACCAGATAGGGAAAAGTAACCGGCATCTCATTCAATCGGTTGAACCACTCACTGTCGCCCCAGAAATAATGCAGCACAATCACTGTGGCATTGTTGATAAAATGAAAGATGACAGGTATCCACAGGTTCTGTGTGTAGAAAAACAGATAACCCAGCAGCGCACCCAGTACCAGCCTCGGCAAAAAACCGTAGAACTGAAAGTGTACCATGCTGAATAAAAGTGCCGTTAACCAGACAGCTGTATGTCCGTTCCGAAACTTTTCCAGCAGACAGTGTTGCAGCGCCCCCCGGAAAAAAAGCTCTTCCGACATGGCTGCCAGGCCTGCCACGATGACAAGGTTCAAAATTAAATCGCCAGGTGTATTTCCCGAAAGCAGCAGCTCGGTCGTTTCCATAGCAGCGTCCTCCATGGAACGCATCATTTGTTCAATGCCGCTCATCGACTCAGG
>JBDKRY010000069.1:0-2712 GCA_039683155.1 Proteiniphilum sp. | reverse complement strand
TAAATTTCAAATTCCACTTTATCTTCCAGACTGTTAATCGGCTCCATTATTTCGCCATCGGAAGCAGTAGCGTCATGGTGGGTGTTATCATCTTCATGTTGTTCGGAATCATTCCGGTCGCCAGCATCCTCTTCGCGTTTCTTTTTACCGACGCCAAAGCGGTCGGCACTTAAAATAAGTCCGAAGTAGGCACAGGTAATCAGCGTGGAGGTCCCGCCCCTGCTGACTAACGGCAACGGCTGACCGGTGACAGGAATCAGGTTCACGGCTACCGCCATATTGATAAATGCCTGTATGGAAAGCATCAGCGCCGAACCCAGCACGAGATACTTGGGGAACATTTTTTCGGTTTTCCGGGCGATCATTCCGGATCGGATCAGCAGGATCACATAGAGCAACAGGACAAAGAGTCCCCCCAGCATCCCCATCTCTTCGATGATGATGGCATAGATGAAATCGGAATAGGCCTGCGGAAGGAAATCCCGCTCGGTACTGTTTCCAGGGAACACGCCCAGTACGCCGCCGTTGGCGATGGCAATCTTGGCATGCGCCACCTGGTAGTTTTCATCGGTGATGGTGAAGTACTGGTCTTCCGAGAGATCCTTGTGCGTGCCAAAGTTGGTGATACGGCTCTGCCATGTACCCAGACGACTGAAGGGGCCCGAATCTGTCCAGCTTTCGGGTATAACGTTCAGCAGCAGCACAATCAAAAGCACCGTTGCTATCCCTGTTCCTGCCACCTTCAGCAACCGTACCAGCTTCACATTGCCAATGAACATCAACAGATAACAGACCCCAAACAGCAATACCGCCGTCGACAGGTTATCCATGGCAATGATGCCGCAAACAACCACCATCAGGCCTGTCATCCACTTGAACAGCAGTCCGTCGTTCATCCCGTTCTGTTTACTCAACAGAAAGGCGACAGTGCCCATCAACGATATTTTGGCAATTTCGGAAGGTTGAATGGTGAACCCAAGAAAGGATATCCACCGGTCGGCACCATTGACGCTGGTACCGAGAAACGGGGTTAATATAAGCAGCACAATGGCTCCCAGCAGTACAAAGATCAATAGCGAAAAATAGCGATAGGGGATATTATGAATCAAAAGGATCACGCCTACACCGCCGATTAAAAACATGGCGTGCCGAAGAATCGGTCCCCACATGTTCTGCTGCCGGTAAACAATGGTACTGGTTGCGCTGAATATCTCCACCAGTGAGATCACACACAGGATGATAAACACCGCCCAGATTACCTTATCACCTTTAAATATTTTCCGTCTAAACTCTCCGAGTGTGGAGCCCGATTCCGGCGCCTCCTCAGGAGGAAGCACCGGGTCGGCCATATGATGGGTATTATTTTCCATGATTTCTGTTTTACCGATTTACTGATTTTAGGATCCTTCTATTTCCAAATCCCGTTCAAAAGGATCTGCACTTCATTCCGATTTGCGTGTTATGCATTTTGTACATTGCCACATTATCACATTATCACATTATCACAGTCTCCGCACATATTCTTTAAACTGGTCGCCACGATCTTCGTAGTTTTTAAAAAGATCAAAACTGGCGCAACAGGGTGAGAGCAAGACCGAGTCACCCTTTTCTGCCAGTTGATAGGCAATAGCCACCGCTTCCTCCATGGATCCGGCATCCCGGATTACGCCCACCTTCCCGTCGAAAAAAGCATGCAGCTTGCTGTTATCTTTCCCGAGAAAGATCAATGCCCGCACCTTGGATTGCACCAGTTCTTCAATCTCACTGTAATCGTTTCCCTTGTCGGTTCCGCCAAGGATCAGTACTGTTTTGCTGCGCATGCTCTGCAGGGCGTACCAGCATGAGTTCACGTTGGTCGCTTTGGAGTCGTTGATATACAGCACGCCGCGAACGGTGGCCACCTTTTCAAGCCGGTGCGGCACCCCTTTAAAATCGGATAGCGACGTGCGCAACTGCTCATCGCTGATATCCATCAGTTTAGCCACAATCCCCGATGCCAATGAGTTGTATACATTGTGCATGCCCTCCAGGGCCAGTAATTCCAAATCCATATTGAATTCCCGTTCTTTTGTATGAATAATCATCTTCCCGTTTTCCGTATACGCAACCGCATCCGCTTTCTTGTGTTCACCAAAAGGATAGGTGGTTGCCTCCGGCTTCAATTTTTCGATCTCTCTGGTGACAATGGGATCGTCGATCCAGTAAATGAAAGCATCTTCCATTCTTTGATTGCGGATGATGCGCATTTTAGCATCCACATAGTGCTGGAGGTTATGGTCATAGCGATCCAGATGATCGGGAGTGATGTTCAGCAGCACGGCGATATCGGCCCTGAAATCATAGACGCCTTCCAGCTGAAAACTGCTCAGTTCCAGTACATAATAATCGTAATGCTCTTCTGCCACCTGGCGTGCAAAACTCTTCCCGATGTTTCCACCCAATCCCACATTCAATCCGGCCGATTTCAGGATATGCCAGATCAGGCTGGTCGTGGTTGTTTTTCCGTTGCTGCCGGTGATGCAGATCATCCTGGCATTGGTATAGCGACCGGCAAATTCAATCTCGGAGATCACATGAATCCCTTTGGCCAGCACCCTCTGCATCAGCGGGGCAGTGTCGGGGATCCCGGGGCTTTTCACGATCTCATCGGCTTCGAGCACCCTCTGTTCGGTGTGTCCGCCTTCTTCAAAATCGATATTGAAAGCTCTTAAC
>JBDKRY010000068.1:0-3635 GCA_039683155.1 Proteiniphilum sp. | reverse complement strand
CAACGCCACAGGCACATGCATGTTCTGCACCTTTCCCCTGCTCTGACGCTGGTACTGCGATTTTTGAGAGGAGCCTTCGTCAGCCACCACCAGCATGTTGAATTTCTCAATGTCCCGATCAGCCTGCCCGCGGGTATTTTTCGTCTCACCCTGTTCACGCGCCTGTTTAAATGGTTCGGGGTTTGATGTGGCCACCTTGCGGGCTTTTGCTTCCTCGGCACGTGCCAGCATGTAATCTTTTTCAGCACCGCGCAGATCATTTAATTCCCGCTTCAACTGCGAACGCATGTAATAACCCGTAAAAAAATCGGGATTGGCAGCAATCACCACATCCAGGTCGGCCAGTGCCGCCGCCGCATTGCCTGTCTCGTTGTGCAACATGGCACGGTTCAGATAGGCGATTGTATTGTCGGGCTCCAGCTCGATCACCTTGTCAAAATCGCGGATGGCCCGGTTATTATCGGCCACCTGCGCACGCAGCAGGCCGCGGTTGAAACGGGCGATGAGGTTATTCTCGTCCATCTCGATTACCCGGTCGTAATCGGCCATCGCACCGCGGAGATCGTTCAGGTGATACTTCACCAGTCCCCGGTTGATATAGTTCCCTTCGAAATAGGGATCCAGGCGAATGGCTTCATCCAGGTCGGCAAGCGCCTTATTGTAAGCTTTCTGCTGAAGATAAAGCACTCCCCGTGCAGCAAAAGACTGGGAAGTATAGGGATCAATCTCGATTGCCTTATTGAGGTCGGACATCGCATTGGTGGTATCCTTCATCTGCAGGTACATCTGTGCCCGGGTAAGATAACCGGGCGTATAATCCGGGAAACGTCGCAGCAGCACATCGAAAAACTTCTCTGCCACCTCGTACTGCTCCAACTCAACATTTACGATTCCCATATTCACCAGCGTGATCCGTTCCTCCGGGAAAAACTCAAGGCTTCGCTGATAATCGGTAGCAGCAAGCTCATACTTCTCCTGGTTCTGCCGTGCTGCTCCACGCAGCTGGTAAGCTGCCGTATAATATGGATTGCGTGTCAGACACTCGGAAGCATCCTCTTCGGCACCCTTAAAATCATCAAGCAGGAATTTTGCCATCGCCCTGAAGTAGTAGGGATCGGCCAGATACGGTTTTGCCGTGATGACCTGATTGAAATATTGAATGGCCAGTACGTAATCCTCGAAATAAAGTGCATTCTTGCCGATCATCATCACACGGTCGGTATTCACCTGTGCCGATGCCGACAAGGAAGAGAACATAATGAAAGCTGCCAGGATAATTTTCTTCATTGTTGATCCTTTGGTTGTACGAATATAGGGAATTTTCTCTGTTTCGTCGCAAAAACTTTGTTGTTAAGAGTATTTTTAAGCCGGATCGTTTAAGCGGGATATCTTTTTTTTCAGAGATGCTCCACAATCCTGCTCCCGTTTTTCTCTTCCCGGATCGTTATTTTTACGGTATTTTCGGGTAAAACAGATTCCACCAGTTCGGGCCACTCAATAAAACAGAGATTGCCGCTATAGAAGTAATCTTCGTACCCGAAATCAAATACCTCTTCGAGCTTGAGGATGCGGTAGAAATCGAAATGGTAAATTGTTCTCCCCGCCTTGTCCCTGTATTCATTGATGATGGCAAAGGTGGGACTGGTAACCGTCTCCGTCACACCCATCTCTTCACAAAGTGCTTTGATGAAGGTAGTTTTACCGGCACCCATGCTGCCATAAAATGCGAATACCTTATCATCACCCATTTCATGGAGGAACTCGCGGGCAGCTGATCGGATATCCTTCAAATCTTTGATTTCTAACTTCATATCCGGTTTATTTAGGATTGAGTGTGATAAGAGGGATCATCATCTCTTCCATAGAGATGCCCCCATGTTGAAAACTGTGTTCATAGAAAGAAGCATAATGGTGATAGTTATTGGGGTAGACAAAGAAATCGTTATTCAACGCAAAGATATAGCGCGTACTCATGTTGGGGGCTGGCAACCCATATTCTCCGGGATGTATCATCTCAAACACTTTCTTCGGTTCATAACCCAAATTTTTACCCACCTTGTAACGGAGACTGGCATTGGTCTGCTTGTCGCCCATCACCTTCACCCCGTTTTTCACCCGGATGGCACCGTGATCGGTGGTAAGAATAGCTTTATAACCTTTCCCTGCAATCATTCCCAATAGTGAGAGCAGGGGTGAATGCGAAAACCAGGACTTGGTAAGAGAGCGGTAGGCAGCCTCATCTGCCGTCAATTCGCGAACCATACTCGACTCCGTTACAGCGTGTGAAAGCATGTCGATGAAGTTGAACACCCACACGTTCAGATCGTTCTTCTCAAGTTCCGAAAAGCGGGAAATCATCTTCTCTGCCTCCCGGTTGGTGTTTATCTTTTGATAGGAAAAAAGCGTCTTCCGGCCAGATCTCACGAGTTGGCTCCTCAGGAGGGGTTCTTCCGACATATTCTTGCCTTCCTGTTCCGTTTCTTCAATCCACATGTCAGGAAATCTTTCTGCTATCTGCCGCGGCATCAGTCCCGAAAAGATGCTGTTTCTTGCATAGGGTGTGGCGGTAGGCAGAATACTAAAATAGATGTTTTCACTGCAGATAAAATATTCGGAAACCATATCCTTCACCACCTGCCACTGATCGAACCGAAAATTATCGATCAGGATAAAAAAAAGTTTTTCTTCATTCCGGAGTATCGGGAAAACAAATTTTTCAAACAAGACAGGACTCATCAGGGGACGATCGGTTTCATTGATCATCCATTTCTGATAATTCTGCCGGATAAATTTGGCAAACGCATTGTTGGCTTCCGTCTTCTGCGAGGCCAGCAGTTCCTGCAACGGATTTTGCAGCGAGTCAAGCTCCAATTCCCAGTAAACCAGCTTTTTGTAAACATCGGCCCAGTCGTCTGCAGAACGACAACCGGCTATTTCCACGCTTAACTGATCAAATACTTCCCGGTAGTTCACCGTAGTTGCCTCCGAAATGAGCTCTTTTTTGTCGAGAATTTTCTTGATGGTCAATAACACCTGGTTCGGATTTACAGGCTTAATCAGGTAATCGGCAATCTTCTTCCCGATCGCCCGGTTCATCATGCCTTCGTCTTCACTCTTTGTGACCATCACCACCGGCACATCGGGAATGGAGGCATGCAGCTCAGTGAGCGTTTCCAAACCCGACAAACCCGGCATATGTTCATCCAGAAAAATAATATCAAACGCCACTGTACGGGCCCGCTCAATCGCGTCGCGGCCGTTATTGGCACATTCCATCCTGTATCCTTTTTCTTCCAGAAAAAGAACATATGGTTTCAGCAGGTCGATCTCGTCGTCTACCCAGAGAAAACGTGCTTTATTCATCTTTTATTGCCGCTTATATACCCGGTGTCGGAAAATTGGGCAAATGTATCTATTTCCGTTGTATCTGACAATCTTTTTTGCTTTTTTAGGAGACCCGCGGAGTCCGGAAAGGAGTGCCGTAAGCATCCTGAGATCATGCATTGTTTAAAACTAAATAGGTCTTCGTGTGACCGTCAGGTCATATGAAGAACCTGTTGTACTAATGTTGAGGTTGGAGAACTTATGGGTTTTGTGCCTTGATTTAAGTGTTTGTCATGGTGTTGTTCGGTACC
>JBDKRY010000067.1:0-2519 GCA_039683155.1 Proteiniphilum sp. | reverse complement strand
ACCGGGCTTTTGCGCATTTTAGATTTTAATTTGAAAGAAGGTAAAAAAGATGGCGAAAGGTTCAAAAGAAACATTAAAATTCACGCGTAACATAGGTATCATGGCGCATATTGACGCCGGCAAGACCACGACCTCGGAGCGTATCCTGTTTTATACGGGACTCACGCACAAGATTGGCGAGGTACATGACGGCGCAGCTACCATGGACTGGATGGTGCAGGAGCAGGAGCGCGGCATTACCATCACGTCTGCTGCCACCACTACGAGCTGGAAATATGATGACCAGATATATAAGATTAATTTGATTGACACCCCGGGACACGTGGATTTCACGGTGGAGGTAGAGCGCTCGCTGCGTGTGCTTGACGGTGCCGTAGCCACTTTTTGTGCCGTCGGAGGTGTGGAGCCGCAGTCGGAGACTGTATGGCGTCAGGCTGACAAGTACAAAGTTCCCCGTATCGGTTATGTGAATAAGATGGACCGCTCGGGAGCCAATTTTTTTGATGTGGTACGCCAGGTAAAAGAAATGTTGGGCGCCACGGGGTGTCCCATTCAGATACCGATTGGTGCGGAGGAAAAATTCAGGGGAGTGGTCGATTTGGTAAAGATGAAAGCGCTTTACTGGCACGATGAGACCATGGGTGCCGACTACGACGTGGTGGATATCCCTGCCGATCTGCAGGCCGAAGCCAATGAGTGGCGTGAGAAAATGCTCGAGACGCTTGCCGAGTGCGATGACACGCTGATGGAGAAATTCTTTGATGCTCCCGAAATCATTACCGAGGAGGATATCAAGAGAGCGATCAGAAATGGAACGCTGTCGATGAAGATAAATCCGATGATCTGCGGGTCATCGTTCAAGAATAAAGGGGTACAGCCACTGCTTGATGCCGTGTGTGCCTATCTGCCGAGTCCGCTCGATACGGAAGCGATTACAGGCACAGATCCTGACGATACCGGAAAAGTACTCGTGCGCCATCCCGACCCGGATGAGCCGATGAGCGCGCTGGCATTCAAGATTGCCACCGACCCCTTTGTGGGACGTTTGTGTTTCTTCCGCGTTTACTCGGGAGAGATTGAAGCAGGATCGTATGTTTACAATCCCCGTTCGGGAAAGAAGGAACGTATATCCCGTCTTTTCCAGATGCACTCCAACAAGCAGAACCCGAAAGAATATATCGGGACGGGCGACATCGGTGCCGGCGTTGGGTTCAAGGATATCCGTACCGGTGACACATTGTGCGACGAGAACCATCCGATCGTTCTGGAAGCCATTGAATTCCCCGATCCGGTGATCGGTATTGCCGTTGAGCCAAAGACCCAGAAAGACCTGGATAAGCTCTCAAACGGCCTGGCCAAGCTGGCTGAAGAAGACCCCACGTTCACGGTGAAGACCGATGAGGAAACCGGACAGACCGTGATCTCGGGCATGGGTGAGCTGCACCTGGAGATCATCATCGACCGTCTGAAACGGGAGTTCAAGGTGGAAGCCAACCAGGGGCGTCCCCAGGTTTCATACAAGGAAGCCATCACCAAACCGGTGGAATTGCGCGAGGTGTATAAGAAACAGTCGGGCGGTCGTGGTAAGTTCGCCGATATAATTGTACGGGTGGAGCCCGCCGACAAGGATTTTGAAGGCGAGTTGCAGTTCGTGGACGAGGTGAAGGGCGGTAATATCCCGAAGGAGTTTATCCCTTCCATCCAGAAAGGTTTCCAGCGTGCCATGAAGACGGGTGTGCTGGCAGGGTATGCGCTCAATAAGCTGAAGGTGACCGTCCTCGACGGTTCGTATCACCCGGTGGATTCTGATCAGCTTTCGTTTGAGATATGTGCCATGCAGGCGTTCAGGAGCGCTGCGGAAAAGGCTGCTCCTGTCTTGCTGGAGCCTATCATGAAAGTGGAGGTGGTAACACCCGAAGAAAGCATGGGGGATGTGATCTCCGACCTGAACAAACGCCGCGGACAGATTGAAGGGATGGAATCGAACCGCTCCGGAGCCCGTGTGGTGAAGGCCAAGGCGCCGCTGGCGGAGATGTTCGGCTATGTGACAACGTTGCGTACCATTACTTCGGGACGGGCTACGTCGACCATGTCGTTCTCCCATTATGAAGAGGTCTCTTCTTCCATCGCCAGACAGGTATTGACGGAAGTGAAAGGTCGTGTTGATTTGATCAGGTGAGATTGAACAAGATTGAATCCGGAAAGCTAATAAATTTACGCAAAAAAGTATATGAGCCAAAAAATCAGAATCAAACTGAAATCGTACGATTACAGTCTCGTTGACAAGTCAGCCGAGAAAATCGTGAAAACCGTAAAGCTACGGGTGCAGTGGTGAGCGGTCCTATTCCGCTGCCCACGCACAAGCGCATCTTCACCGTGAACCGTTCGACTTTCGTGAATAAAAAATCACGCGAACAGTTCGAGCTGGCCTCCTTCAAACGCCTCATTGATATTTACAGTTCCACCGCCAAGACCGTGGACGCGCTGATGAAGCTTGAACTGCCCAGCGGCGTGGAAGT
>JBDKRY010000066.1:0-9700 GCA_039683155.1 Proteiniphilum sp. | reverse complement strand
TAATACGCCAACGAGAAAAATAAAAGCACAAATACCAAGCTCCACGTATCCCAATACCTTGCCCAACTGCTCAAGTCGTTTACCCATGGGTGTTTCCGTGTCCTGCGTGTTTTGCAGCATATGGGCGATATTGCCCACCTCGGTGTGCATTCCGGTGGCAACCACCACGCCTTTGCCGCGGCCATAGGTAACCGTACTGGTTGAAAAAGCCATGTTGTCCCGGTCTCCCAACGGAATCTCTCTGGCTTCCAGCAGAGCCTCACTTTTCTCCACCGGCACCGACTCACCCGTAAGTGCGGACTCCTGTATCTTCAGGTTTGCCGTTTCAATCAGCCGCAAATCGGCCGGGATAATGTCTCCCGTATCGAGTACCACAATATCGCCGGGAACGATGTCGGTTGAAACTATCTCCTCTACCTGTCCCCCCCGCAATACTTTTGTATGCGGTGCGCTCATCTTGTTGAGTGCTTCGAGCGACGATTGCGCCTTTACCTCCTGCACGGTGCCAATGATCGCGTTCACGACCAGAATAGCCAGAATCACAAAACTCTCCACCAGTCCCTCACCCTCCATCACGCCAATGACACCCGAGATAACGGCAGCGACCAGCAGAATAAGTACCATGCTGCTCTTAAATTGCTCCAGGAAGATGGTGTAAACCGATTTTTGTTTTGTCGATTCAAGCCGGTTGGGCCCTTGCTCTGCAAGCCGTTCTTTCGCTGCCTGTTCTGACAGGCCCGAATGGAGATCAACGCCAAACTGCCGCAAAACGTCTTCGACAGGTTGACTGTAATACTGATCCGATTGCTGTTTACTCATATCCGATTGCTGTTTACTCATATATGGAATATAATTGCCGGAGTGTGTCTGATTGTTATCTCAGTAAACAATTGAAAGGTACGGAATGTTTTAAATTTTAACACTTCCCGACAATCTCTCGCAAACATATGTTGCATAACATAATTGTAACATTTTTCTTTCTCATCCAATTTTTATAAATTGCGGGCGCTATTCGGGACATGATGACTTTGTGGGTCTTCACAGACGCAAAGTCATTTTTCATTATTCCTGAACAGATTAACAAATGATCGATTTTCAACGGCTTTGCTATTATTTTCTGAGAAACGGAATACGCTAATTTTTTAAATATTTTCTAATCATGAAAGTGTACAAAACAAACGAAATTAAGAACATTGCCCTTATTGGCAATGCAGGATCAGGGAAGACCACCCTCGCGGAAGCAATGCTTTTCGAGAGTGGTCTTATAAAACGACGCGGAACTATCGATGGAAAGAATACCGTGAGTGATTATTTCCCCGTGGAAAAAGAGTATGGCTATTCTGTTTTCTCCACTGTTTTCTCTTATGAATGGAAAGATAAACTGATGAATTTCATCGATTGCCCGGGATCAGATGATTTTGTGGGTGGTGTGATATCTGCCCTTCATGTCACCGACATGGCACTTATGCTCATTGATGCCGCCAATGGCGTAGAGGTGGGAACCATCAACCAGTTCCGCTATGTGGATGAAATGAAGAAGCCGATAGTGCTCCTTGTTAACCAGATGGATCATGAAAAAGCAGATTACGACAACACACTGGCGAGCCTGAAAGAGCTCTACGGTAACAAGATTGTACCGGTGCAGTATCCTATTGGCGGCGGTAGTTCCTTCGACGGTATCGTGGATGTGCTGAAACAAAAAATGTATAAATGGAAACCTGGCGCTACGGCTCCTGAAGTATTGGAAATACCGGAAAGCGAAAAAGAGAAAGCAGGCGAATATTACCAGGTGTTGCTCGAGGCAGCAGCCGAGAATGATGAAGGGCTGATGGAGAAATACTTTGACCAGGGATCTCTTACCGAAGAGGAAATGCGCGACGGTATCCACAAAGGGATGGTGAGTCACAGTCTTTTCCCCTTGTTCTGTGCCTCCGCCGAAAAAAACAGAGCGGTACACCGCATCATGAACTTCCTGAATATGGTAGCTCCTTCACCTGCCGATGTGCCGGCGCCGGTGAATGCAGCGGGAGAAGAGGTAAAACCGGATGCTTCTGCTCCCACAAGCCTGTTCTTCTTTAAAACAACGGTTGAACCGCATATCGGAGAGGTCTCCTATTTCAAGGTGATGTCTGGAACGGTGAAGGAAGGCGACGACCTGACCAATGCCGACCGCAGCTCCAAAGAACGAATGGCGCAGCTTTATACCGTGGCCGGACAACTCCGTACCAAGGTGGAAGAGTTGCAGGCCGGCAGCATCGGCGCAGCGGTGAAGCTGAAAGATGTCCGCACGGGCAATACACTGAACGCCAAAGGGGTTGAGAATCAATTTAACTTCATCCAATATCCGGAACCGCGATACCGCAGGGCGATCAGGGCATTGAATGAATCGAACACTGAGAAAATGAGTGAGGCACTCACCCGCATGAAAGAAGAAGACCCGACCTGGCAGGTGGAGGTCTCCAAAGAGTTGAAACAGACCATCGTTTCTGGGCAGGGCGAGTTCCACCTGAGAACGCTGAAATGGCGCCTCGAGAACAACGATAAAATTGAGATTGAATTTATGGAACCGAAGATACCCTATCGGGAAACCATCACCAAGGCTGCCCGTGCCGATTACCGCCACAAAAAACAATCGGGTGGTGCTGGCCAGTTCGGCGAAGTACACCTCATTGTAGAACCCTACACCGACGGGATGCCCGTGCAGGAAATATATCGCTTTAACGGCCAGGAATTTAAAGTGCAGAACCGCGACACGCAGGTGATTGAGCTGGACTGGGGCGGTAAGCTGGTATTTGTCAACAGCATCGTGGGCGGCGCCATCGACAGCCGTTTTCTTCCGGCCATTTTAAAAGGAATCATGGCACGCATGGAACAGGGACCGCTTACCGGATCCTATGCCCGCGATGTGCGGGTGATCGTGTACGACGGCAAGATGCACCCGGTAGACTCCAATGAAATCTCCTTTATGCTGGCAGGAAGAAACGCCTTCAGTACTGCCTTTAAGAATGCAGGTCCGAAAATTCTCGAACCCGTATATGATGTTACCGTTTCCGTACCGGGCGAATATTTGGGTGATGTGATGAGCGACCTGCAGGGGCGCCGTGCCATGATCATGGGCATGGAGAGTGAGAAAGGTTTTGAAAAGCTGAAAGCAAAAGTACCCCTGAAGGAGATGGGTAGCTATTCCACCTCTTTGAGTTCAATTACCGGAGGCAGGGCATCCTTCACCATGAAGTTTGCCAGCTACGAACTGGTACCTTCCGACGTGCAGGACAAGCTGCTGAAAGTATACGAAGAACAGGAGAAAGAGGATTAATGCTTAAACCTTTTTTTGAGGTTTTATACACGCTATTGTTAAGGGCAGCCCGATTTGGACTGCCCTTTCAGTGGTCGTGTTTTTTAGCTGAGTGCTGAATCCTGAATTATACCTGCTAATTCCCAAGTTTCAAATCCAGATTTCGTTTAAGAGCATTGAGAAACTGCTGTGTGGTGAGCCAGGTGTCACGGGATGCATTATTCCCGTGTACAAGCAAAGCCAGATCCCTGGTCATCTCACCCCCTTCCACCGTCGCCACACAGACCTGCTCCAGCTTTTCACAAAAATCAATCAGCGCCGGGTTCTCATCGAGTTTTCCCCGGTGTGCCAGTCCGCGTGTCCAGGCGAAGATGGATGCAATGGGGTTGGTGCTGGTCTCCTTTCCCTGCTGATGCTGACGGTAATGTCGTGTCACCGTTCCGTGGGCAGCTTCAGCCTCCACCGTTTTTCCGTCGGGTGTCACCAGCACGGAGGACATCATACCCAGTGATCCGAAACCCTGGGCCACGGTATCCGACTGCACATCGCCGTCGTAGTTCTTGCAGGCCCACACAAACCCACCGTGCCACTTCATCGCGGAAGCCACCATGTCATCGATGAGCCGATGCTCGTACGTAATGCCTGCTTTTTGAAACGCTTCCCGGAACTCATTTTCATACACCTCCTGGAAGATATCCTTGAAACGTCCGTCGTAAGCCTTCAGAATGGTATTCTTTGTGGACATATACAGCGGATACTTTTTTGTCAGTGCCATCTGAAAGGAGGAACGGGCAAATCCGTAAATCGACTCGTCGGTATTGTACATGGCCATGGCCACGCCGTCGCCCCGAAAGTTGAACACCTCCCAGCTTTGGGTTTCACCGTCTTCACCGGTAAAGGTCATTGTGAGCTTTCCCTTTCCTTTTATCACGGTATCGGTAGCGCGGTACTGGTCGCCAAAAGCATGACGGCCAATGATGATCGGCTCAGTCCATCCCTGCACGTAGCGGGGTATATTGCTGCAGATAATCGGCTCCCGGAAAACAGTTCCTCCCACGATATTACGGATGGTGCCGTTGGGCGATTTCCACATCTGCTTCAGGCCAAATTCTTTCACACGCGCTTCATCGGGCGTGATGGTGGCACACTTTATGCCTACGTTGTATTTTCTGATCGCTTCCGCTGCCGCTACCGTCACCTGGTCTTCCGTCGCATCGCGGTTTTGAATACTCAGATCATAATACCTGATATCCAGGTCCAGGTAAGGCAGGATCAGCTGTTCTTTGATAAATGACCAGATAATTCTGGTCATTTCATCTCCATCCAGTTCCACTACCGGATGTAGTACTTTTATCTTTTGCATTTGCTCATCTTTCATTCATCGGAACAAAGGGTTGTTTTTCGCGTACATTCCTGTATGCCGGACGGATAATGCGTTTGCTGGTGAAGTTCAGCTCTTCGATACGGTGTGCCGACCAGCCCACAATGCGGGCCATGGCAAACAAAGGAGTAAATACTTCCCTCGGCAGACCAATGGCGTCATACACAAACCCCGAATAAAAATCCACGTTGATGCAGGTTCTCGCTTTAGCCGATTCTTTTTTGAAATCAAGGAAAACGTCAACGGCTCGCTGTTCAACCAACTCCATAAATTCAAACTCTTCGAGCCGTCCTTTTTCGATGGCCAGATCACGCGCCATAGACTTCAGCAAGTCGGCCCTGGGATCGCTGATGGTATACACGGCATGTCCGATTCCGTAAATCAGGCCCGTACGGTCAAATGCCTCTTTGCGGAGGATCTTTAACAGATAATTGTCGATCTGGTCAACGTTTTTCCAGTCTTTTACATTCTTTTTCATATCTTCCAGCATCCCCTGTACCTTGATGTTGGCACCGCCATGGAGGGGCCCTTTCAGGGAGCCGATACCGGCAGCAATGGCCGAATAGGTATCTGTTTCGGTTGAACTGGTTACGCGAACGGAGAAGGTAGAGTTGTTTCCACCACCATGTTCTGCATGCAGAATCAACGCCAGATCCAGAATTTTGATATCCAGCTCTGTATAGTTATCACGTCCCTTCATCATAAAAAGGAAGTTTTCTGCGACGGAACGGTCTTCGTAGGGATGACGGATATGCAATGAACGTCCCATCTGATCGTGACGCAGTACCTGGTAAGCATAGGCAATGATGGTAGGAAATTTGGCTATGAGATTCAGAGATTGCCTGATGAGATTATCGGGTGAGATGTCATCCGGATTTTCATCATACGCATACAGTTCCAGCACACTTCTTGCCAGGATGTTCATGATGTTCTTTCCTTTCAGGGAGAGAATATTCATGGTTGCCAAATGGTTCAGCGGCATGGTTTGGGCTATCAGGCAATTTACTGCATCAAGCTCCTCCCTGTTGGGCAATTTTCCGGAGAGCAGCAGAAAGACAGTCTCTTCAAAACCGAGCCTGTTCTCCGATTGAACCCCTTTCACCAGCTCCTCCACATCCAATCCCCTGTAGAAAAGCTTTCCCGGCACAGGCTTTAATGTGCCGTCTTCCTGACGTTCATAGCCAACCACATCACCCACACGGGTAAGACCCGCAAGTACGCCCGAATGATCTTCGTTACGCAGTCCGCGTTTTACACCCATTTTCGTGAAAAGGTCCTTGTCTATGTTGCTCGTGAAAGCAATGGAATCCGATAAAGTTTTCGTTAATTGTTCATTGTCCATTTTACGATCTGTTTGTTTGTTATGTTGCTATAATATTACCCTCTGTGCATGGTTACCGGATGGCTGTTGTTTTAACATTCATTCAGCTGTTTTTGTTTACATTGTAAAGTACTTATTACAAGTTTTCGATCACTTTTTGTGAAAATTGCGACGTAGTCTGTGGTTTCCCGTTCTCCATGAAACGTGTCAGGTCGGCTGTACCATATCCCGCCGCAAAAAGTCGCTCCAGTGACGAAGTGATCAGTTTTCCGGCATCGTTCCATCCCATATAATCCAGCATCATGATGCCGGAGAGTAACATGGAACAGGGGTTGGCCTTCTCCTTCCCCACAATGTCGGGGGCCGTGCCATGGGTCGCTTCAAAGATGGCGTGGCCGGTTTGATAATTGATGTTAGCGCCCGGTGCGATGCCGATGCCACCTACCATGGCTGCCAGCTGATCGGAAATGTAATCGCCATTCAGGTTGAGCGTGGCCACCACCGAATATTCTTCCGGCTTAAGCAACGTATTCTGGAGAAATGCGTCGGCAATCACATCTTTGATAAATACTTTTCCCGCTGCCACGGCCTCATTGTAGGCTTCCACTGCCCTCTCCAGTCCTTTTTCGGCTTTTATCCGGTTAAAATTGTGCTCGGTAAAGGTCTGATCCGGAAATTCACGCTCAGCCAGGGCATATCCCCATTTTTTAAAGCCTCCCTCGGTAAACTTCATGATGTTGCCTTTGTGCACCAGTGTGACTGACGGCAGCCGGTTTTCCAGCGCATATTGAATGGCCGCGCGAACCAGTCGTTCCGTACCCTCCACCGACACCGGTTTGATCCCGATGGAGGTAGTTTCGGGAAAACGAATTTTGGCGACACCCATCTCTTCTTTCAGGAACTTCAACACCTTTTTCAGTTCGGGTGTTCCGGCTGCCCATTCAATCCCTGCATAAATATCTTCTGTATTCTCCCGAAAAATGGTGATATGCACCTTTTCGGGATGCAGCAATGGTGTGGCCACCCCTTTGAACCAGCGTACCGGTCGCAGACAGACATATAGATCAAGCTCCTGGCGCAAAGCCACGTTCAGTGAACGTATCCCCTCTCCCACCGGCGTGGTGAGCGGCCCCTTTATTCCTACCGGATGAGCATGAAAAGTGTCGATGGTCTCCTGTGGCAGCCAGCTTCCCAGCTTATTGAAAGCTTTTTCACCCGCCAGTACCTCTTTCCATATGATCTTTCGTGTGCCGCCATACGACTTCTCCACCGCAGCATTGATAATCTGCTGCACGAAAGGAGTAATCTCTTTACCGATTCCGTCGCCCTCAATAAAGGGGATCACCGGCCTCTCGGGCACCACAAGCCGTTCGCCCTGTTTGGTTATCTGCATGGTTCTTTCGTTTCCGGTTTATGATTTCCTCATCGCGTTGAGGGCACTGCCTGCCTTAAACCACGCAATCTGCTGTTCGTTGTATGTGTGCGATGCCTCGAATCTCTCCTTTGTTCCGTCCGCATGTAGCAGCTCGATGGTGAGGTTCTTACCCGGTGCAAACTCGGTCAGGCCGATCACACTGATCTTGTCGCGTTCTTGTACCTTGGCATAATCCTCCTTGTTGACGAAGGTGAGCGCCAGCATCCCCTGCTTCTTCAGGTTGGTCTCGTGTATGCGGGCGAATGATTTTACCAGGATCACTTTCACATTCAGGTGACGCGGTTCCATGGCTGCATGTTCGCGGCTTGAGCCTTCGCCGTAATTCTCCTCAGCAACCACGACGGAGCCTACTCCCTTACTCTTGAACTTGCGTGCCAACGCAGGAACGGGTTCATATGCCATTGTCTCGGGATTGAGCACGGCATTGGTTTTCTCATTGAAAGCGTTTACTGCACCAATCAGCATGTTATCGGAGATATTATCGAGGTGACCGCGAAAACGTAACCAGGGTCCCGCCATGGATATATGGTCGGTCGTACATTTCCCTTTGACTTTAATCAATAACGGGAGGTTGAGAAAATCTTCACCGTCCCATGCCGGGAACGGATTCAACCTTTGCAAACGTTTAGATTCGGGATCGATGGTTATTTCAATTTCTTTGCCATCGGCGGAGGGCGCCAAATAACCGGCATCCTTCACTTCATAACCCAGGGGAGGCATTTCAAAACCGGTGGGCTCGGCAAGCTTCACCTGCTTTCCCTCTTCATTCTCCAGCGTATCGGTCAACGGATTAAAGCATAAGTCGCCGGCAATCGTCAGCGCGGCCACCAGCTCGGGTGATGTCACAAATGCATGTGTGTTGGGGTTGCCGTCGTTTCGTTTCGCGAAATTCCGGTTGAAGGAGGTGACAATGGAGTTGGTACGTTCACTGGCTTCCTCATCGCGCTTCCACTGTCCGATGCAGGGGCCGCAGGCGTTGGCAATGATGGTGGCTCCGGCATCTTCAAATATCTGCAGGATACCGTCGCGCTCGGCCGTGTAGCGTATCTGTTCAGAACCGGGGTTAATCAGGAACTGAGCCCTCACAGGCACCTGCTCATCGCGCGCCTGCTTCACAATGGATACAGCCCGGGTAAGGTCTTCGTAGGACGAGTTGGTACAGGAGCCAATGAGGCCGACCTCCATCTTACGGGGGTAATTATGCTTCTTCACAGCCTCACCAAACTCGGAGATGGTATAGGCAGCATCGGGTGTAAAAGGCCCATTGATATGGGGTTCAAGCTCTGAGAGATTAATCTCGATAAGTTGGTCATAATAATTTCGGGGATTTTCCACTACTTCGGGATCGGGCTGCAGATACGTCATGATCTTGCGTGCCTCATCGGCCACCTCTTTTCTGCCGGTTTGCTCCAGGTAAGCGACCGACTTTTGATCGAAGGGAAAAATGGAGGTGGTTGCCCCTACTTCGGCACCCATGTTGCAGATGGTACCTTTACCGGTAGCCGAAAGCGAAGCAGCCCCTTCGCCAAAATATTCAATGACGGCATTGGTACCGCCCTTTACGGTGAGAATGCCTGCCACTTTCAGGATTACATCCTTGGGCGCACTCCATCCCGACAATTTACCGGTGAGCTTCACGCCGATCAGTTTGGGCATCTTCAATTCCCACGGCAAACCAGCCATCACATCCACGGCATCGGCACCACCTACGCCAATGGCAATCATCCCCAGTCCGCCCGCGTTGGGCGTATGTGAGTCGGTACCGATCATCATCCCACCCGGAAAGGCATAATTTTCCAACACTACCTGATGGATGATGCCTGCTCCCGGTTTCCAGAATCCGATACCATATTTATCGGATACATCACGAAGAAATTCATATACCTCACGGTTGGTTATATTTGCAGTCTCAAGATCGGTCTCCGCATTTTTATAAGCTTGTATAAGATGATCGCAGTGTACCGTGGAAGGTACCGCTACGGTGGTGCGTCCGGAGTTCATCAACTGCAGCAGGGCCATCTGGGCAGTAGCATCCTGCATGGCCACCCGGTCCGGTGCAAAGTCCACGTAATCGCTCGCCCGTTGGTAGTCCTTCAACGGAACTCCCGGCGAAAGATGGGAAAAGAGAATTTTCTCTGTAAGCGTGAGGGGACGTTGCAAAACTGTTTTTGCCTGTTCAATTTTTTCCGGAAGATGCGCGTAAACATTACGGATCAAATCAATGTCGAAAATCATATAAGTTAAGCGGTTTAAATAGGTGATTGATTA
>JBDKRY010000065.1:0-4366 GCA_039683155.1 Proteiniphilum sp. | reverse complement strand
AACAGTTATCTTTTGACGGACACAATCGTCGTGCACTTACGTGACAGTTTCAGTATTTCAAAGATCGAATCCGGATGGTTATCCACCCGATTATATATTGTACGGACAGTTTACCACAGATAAATCCCTTTATATTCCTTTCGTGAGGTACCGAACAATACTATGAGAAACATTTAAATCAAGGCACAAAACCCATAAGTTCACCAACCTCAACATTAGTACAACAGGTTCTTCATATGACCTGACGGTCACACGAAGACCTATTTAGTTTTATTATATATTTTTAATTCATAATCATGAATCCCCTCCGAAAAATCATTTTTTACTTTTTTGTCTATCGTAACTGATTAAAAATCAATGACAAATTTTTTGACAAAATTGCCCTTTTCGGGGTTTTCGGAGCAGACTCAATCATATAATAGAGACTGCATAAAAAAGATAGGAACCTTGATACTTTTCAAAAAATTGAATAGTTTCTCAAGTCGCAGTGGTCGTAAAAACGATCTGAACATGGCTGCATCCGATTTAAGCGCTAAAGTTATATTTTTTTTAATAACAAAAAAATAAAATTCCAAAATTAACATCAGGAAGTTTATATGTAAAAATGGTATCCGTAATTGAATTTGAAGTAAGATGTTCCCAATAAAAAACACCTACCGAACTAAATCGATAAGTGTTTGATTTTCACTGTCGGGGTGGCGGGATTCGAACTCGCGACCCCCTGCTCCCAAAGCAGGTGCGCTAACCGGACTGCGCTACACCCCGAATATTTTTATTTTCATTTAAACCCCTACTCTTTTGGTCTATACACTCTCTCTGGAAATGATATTCCGCGACGTTTCAAGGGCTTAAAACCAACTCTTTTGGCCCAGCCACTGCGAAAAGAGCAGCAACAGATTTCCAAAAACCGGGTTTAAAACCGACCCTTTTGAACTATACACCCCCCGCGCCGACGGGAATCGCTAACGTGACCGAGTTACACCCAAAAAGAGATTTTTAAAACGTGGGTGCAAAAATACATCTTTTTTCGGAGAATCTCAAATCTTCTCAGCTTTTTATCATTCCTACAGGAAAGCGTACAAAACAAGTAATCTTACTCTTCGCTTTTCAAGCATATATGTTCCAAACTCCGATAAACTAAGTGAACAACATCCCCATTGGGTATGATTTAATCAAGACACCAGTATCGATTTCGAAAAAGCGGGCTTGGATACGCCCAGAACGACATTGGCACTGATATTTAGTTTTTCGCATATGGTACGGGCAACCTTTAGGCTGGGCTCTTTACCTGACAGATATTCGGTAATACGTGAGGGGCTTACCCCCAGCAGCTTCGCGAGTTCCGCCTGATTGATATCCATTTCATACATCCGGAGCCTGATTGCATCTGACAACAGAGGAGGCATGATCGGATAGTTCTTACGGTCGTATTCCTCAATCAATGCAGAAAGAAAATCGAGTTCCACAGCTTCCGGTATGGAGTTATAGTTATCATCAGTTACTATATCCAACAGCCGGTCAATTCTTTTAATAATAGCCTGATATTCCCTGTCGTTAGTGATTGTTTTCATTGCTTGTTTCTTTTTAAAGGGTTGAACAATCCGTGATTTTATCATACTCTGCATGTGTGCCTATAAAACGTATATAGACATATTTGGGCACAAACAATACGATTGCTACGAGGCGGTAGGAGTTTCCTTTTATGTTGAAAACATATCGGCGATTCCCGACGCTGTCTACACTGTTAAATGTGGCTTTTATATCGGAAAAATTTTCCCATTCCGACTCTTCCGTCTTTGAAAACCAATCTTCCAATGCTGTTTTGGCATCGGGATGCTTTTGGTAATACTCTGCCAACGTACGGTAGATGAAAATTCTCATGTTCTGCCCCATTTTTTCGTAAAGCAAAAATAAGCACAAAATTCCAGTCTGCAAAATAATATCCCAAATTTAAGAATTTATTTTTTTATATAAAGTGCTGCACAACAAAATTCAATTTTGTTTCACCATCCGTATCACACAAGAATTGTGTACATTTGCAGCACAAAAATCAAACGTATAACAACATAGATCATTTATGTACAGAAACAGCACATGCGGCGAATTGCGGTTGGCCGATGCAAACAGGGAGGTGACCCTGGCAGGATGGGTACACAAAATAAGGAAGATGGGTGGCATGACGTTCATCGACCTGCGCGACCGCTACGGCATCACACAGCTGTCGTTCAGCCAGGAGGTGGATCAGGCGCTTTGCGAACAGGCCAACAGACTGGGACGCGAGTGGGTGATACAGGTGACCGGCACGGTGAAAGAACGCTCCAGCAAGAATTCACACATCCCTACCGGCGACATCGAAATCATCGCCTCCCAACTCACTGTACTGAATGCGTCGAAAACACCGCCTTTCACCATCGAGACGGAAACCGACGGCGGCGATGAGCTGCGGATGAAATACCGCTACCTCGACCTGCGCCGCAACGTGGTGCGACAAAACCTGGAGCTGCGCCACAGGATGACGTTCGAGACACGACGCTATCTCGACGAACGGGCTTTCCTGGAGGTGGAGACACCGGTGCTGATTGGTTCCACGCCCGAGGGGGCACGCGACTTCATCGTCCCCTCCCGCATGAACCAGGGCGAGTTCTACGCCCTGCCACAGTCGCCGCAGCTCTTCAAGCAGCTGCTGATGGTGTCGGGCTTCGACCGCTACTTCCAGATCGTGAAATGCTTCCGCGACGAGGACCTGCGCGCCGACCGCCAGCCGGAGTTCACACAGATTGACTGCGAGATGTCGTTCGTGCAGCAGGAAGATGTGCTGAATACTTTCGAGGGACTGACGAAGCATCTTTTCAAAACGATCAAGGGAATCGAACTCCCCGACTTCCCCCGCATCAGCTATGCCGACGCGATGAAACAGTACGGGTCGGACAAGCCGGATATCCGCTTCGGGATGCAATTCACGGAACTGAAGGAGCTGACCACGGATCACGGTTTCGCCGTGTTTGACGCGGCTGAATATGTGGGTGCCATCTGTGCCGAAGGATGTGCCAGCTATACCCGTAAGCAGCTGGATGAGCTGACCGACTTCGTGAAACGTCCGCAGATTGGGGCCAAAGGGTTGATCTATGTGCGGTATAACGAGGACGGCACCCTCAAATCGTCGGTGGATAAGTTCTACGGCGAGGAGGTGCTCAGAAAATGGGCAGCAGCGTGCAATGCCCGGCCGGGCGATCTGATCCTGATGCTGGCGGGCGAAACAGAGAAAACACAGAAACAGTTGGGTGAGCTTCGCCTGGAGATGGGATCACGCCTGGGGCTGCGGGATAAAAACAACTACAAATGCCTCTGGGTGGTGGACTTCCCCCTGCTGGAGAAAGATGAGGAGCTGAACCGCTACTTCGCGAAACACCACCCTTTCACCTCTCCCAAGCCGGAAGATATTCCCCTGTTGGATACAGACCCGGGCGCCGTGCGGGCCAACGCCTACGATATCGTGATCAACGGTGTGGAGATTGGCGGAGGATCAATCCGTATTCACGACAGCGGCCTGCAGCAAAAGATGTTTTCCGTACTCGGCTTCACCGAGGAGAAAGCACAACGGCAGTTCGGCTTCCTGATGAACGCCTTTCGGTATGGGGCGCCTCCCCACGGCGGTATCGCCTTCGGACTGGACCGCTTCGTCTCCATCTTCGCGGGCCTCGACAGCATCCGCGACTGCATCGCCTTCCCCAAAAACAACGCGGGACGCGATGTGATGATCAACGCCCCATCCGCCGTGGAGCAGGAACAGCTCGATGAGCTGGGGATCATGCTCAAACCGGCGAAATAACAAAAAAAAGCTGCCAGATGGCAGCTTTTTTTTGCAAACAGCGATGCGATGATCAAAGCGTATACCCTTCACTGTAGGTCTTGTTGAACAACCGGTGGCCATCTGCCTCAGGATCATCCACAAACCGCTCTGCAGCCGGATCCCACCGGATGGGACGACCCAGGTCGTACGCGATGTTACCCAGCGTGCACACGGTGCAGGAACGATGACCGATCTCCACGGGTACTACCGGGTCGGTCTTTGTCTTCACCGCGTTGATGAAGTTCTCCAGATGAGGGATCTTGGTTTCGTATGCTCCTTCCGATGCTTCCACGGCCGGCGGCAGCAGGCTCTCGTCGGAAGCAAGGAAATGCTCCCGCGAGATCTCAATCCATCCCTTATCGCCCCAAAACTTTACGCCCTTGGTCTTTTGTTCATTAAAAGGTTCTTCGGTCATCACAACACCGTTGGCGTATTTATAGGTGAGAAATTGCGTATCCTCATAACCGGCGGGGATGATCTCCACCGGGCCGCTCTCATCCATACCCAGTCCCCACT
>JBDKRY010000064.1:0-4404 GCA_039683155.1 Proteiniphilum sp. | reverse complement strand
TCGGGCGAAGACTCTCGTAGAGATATACTTTGATGCCGTTGGCGCTAAAGATATTGGCAGATATCTCTGCAAACTTGCGGCTGTTGTTGCGAGAGTCATACCCAATAACCACCTTTATCTCATCCAGATTGGCAAATTCTTTCTGCAGATAATTAGAGAGTCCCAGTGTAGCGGCGCCAACCGTATATATATTCATGCGATTGCTACCGGCACCCATGATGCCGCGCAAACCACCTGTGCCGAATTCGAGATCTTTGTAGAACGCGTCGATAAGCTTCGACTTATCATCACTGTCGAGCATACGCTGTACTTCATCCTTCGTCGCAGTATCGTAGTTTCCCTTTAACCACGACAGCGCTTTGTCAGTTACTTGCGCCAATAATGTTTCTTCTTCCATATTAAAACAATGTTTTTATATCTGTTACTCTACTGGTAGAACTTTGTATTTATCCCCGGTTTGTTCTACAATCTTTTTGTAGTATTCATTGGAGTATCCGGGGCGGGAAGGGAATTCAGGTAACCCGTAAGGATTGCGTTTGAATGTGCCGTTTTCCTCTTTTTTGATAACCCCGTCGATGTACTTTACCATCAGGTATTCACCCAGTTTTTTCCATTCACTGATTCCTTCTTTGACAAGGTTGTTGGAATATTGGGTAAGATAATGCACGGCTTCGGGTCTTGATTTTTTATAAAGTTCTGCTGCATTTTCCTCCACCTCGGGTTGGGAGGCTATAAACCGATTTTCGAGTGTCGTTTGCACCTTTTTCATGTCTTCACTCATATCGCGGTAACGGGTGTAGACCATGTTGGAGACCCAGTTGTGGATCCAGAAAGCCGAGGTCCAGGAGAAGTTTAACAGGTTCCCATTACCTACTGCCATCTCATGGGGTACCTCCGTATGTCCGCAATAGAAGGGGTAGTAGACTGTCTGTGCTGCATCGTCGACGCCGAACCAGAGGATTCCCCCAATCTCATTGGGGAGCCATGAGCGCATTTGTGCCACAAAGGAGAATCCGGTCTGCTGGGTGGCTGTAGGCCGCTCGTTGCAATATGCTACCGAATCCACCTCAAAGGTAAGGGGAGACCAGCGATAGGGGGAGTTGAAAGGACCTGCGCCCACATCAAAGCGCCAGTCGAGCTCGGTACCTTCGTAATGGTCACGCATCTGTTGCTGAATATCGTGCAGATCCAGCTTTCGGTCCGGTTTGATATATAATGGCATGGGATCGGTTGTTTTGCCCTGGGCATAGGTCACATACTTATCCATATCTTTATTCACCTTGTTGAAAAACGACCATACGCGCGCCTCGCAAAAACGCAACGCTCCGAAGTCAATCGGGGCATAGGCTTTGGCAAAGCTGAAATCGGCATCGTCGCCGGTGAAATAACCTTTTTCGCGAGCGAATGAAATTACATCCGGTGCATAGCGGCAATTATCGGGATCATCGAGTGGAAACTGATGAATGCGGGCTTGGTTGGCATGCGCCGATACGCAGTCGTCGGGGATTCTTACTGCAACCCAAACGGCTCCCTTGTTCCCTGCACCCTTGCCAATCATTTCCATGATCCACACTTCGTTAGGATCGGCAATGGAAAATGATTCCCCGGAACTGTAATAGCCATGCTCCCCAACAAGCCCGGTCATGATGGTGATCGCTTCCCGGGCATTCCTGGCTCGTTGCAGTGTGATGTATATGAGGCTTCCGTAGTCCATGATCCCGGTGGAATCGGACAGTTCGCTCCGTCCCCCAAAAGTGGTCTCACCAATAGCTACCTGGTGTTCATTCATGTTGCCTGTCACGTTGTAGGTTTGCAATGCCTGTGGTATCTCACCAAGGTATTTTCCGGTATCCCACTCGTAGACCCTGAGCTTTTCGCCGGGACGATATTGTCTTGCAGGCCAGTGATATAATTCACCGTATAACCCATATGAGTCGGCCGCGTAAGAAATAAACGTTGATCCATCGGTGGATGCGTTTTTTCCTACCAGCAGGTTTGTACATGGAAAAGTGAAAGTGATGGTAAACATACCCAAAAGGGTGGATAGAAAGATTTTCTTCATAATGAATAATGCAGCACAGCAATTTTATTTTTCAACTAATGCGTAAAGATACTTTATTTAGTTTAATTTTTCCAACGTGTGGAATGGATATTTTTGGTTGAATATTTGAAAAGGTTCGCACAATACAAAAAAAAGAGGTATTTTTGTGTCACAATTTCTTAGCGCAACAGACACCTGTGGAGATGAAAATAAAAGTAAAGACATTTGCATCGAAAAGACTTTTGGGGCTAACCTCTTATCAGATCATCATCCTGGTGGTGCTGATCGCGATGCTGTTTTTTTTCAGTGACAGCAGCGTAACGAAAAGAATTAAATACGAAACACAAATCAATAACCTGAAATCTCAGATTGAATTTTATCGCCAACAGACTGAAATAGACAAGGAGAAGTTAAATGAGCTTCAGTCAAATAAAGATGATCTCGAAAAATTTGCCCGTGAAAATTATCTCATGAAAAAAGAAAACGAGGATATTTTTATTATTGATTGAAAGAGAGATATACAATGTACAGCACCAAAGATATTTTACTTCGCATCTCCGGTATCGTTATTCTAATAGCGGCAATACTGTACCTTTTTACACCGGTGGTTGCCCCCTGGATGATGGCCGTGGCTGTGGCACTCTTCTCAGTGGTTACGCTCACCAATCCCTATCCCGGAAAAAGTATCCGTGGAAAAAGATTGTTCAATTTTCAACTTTTTGCCTGTGTGTTGATGATTGTGGCCACTTATCTGATGTTCAGACAACGAAGTGAGTGGCCGCTGGTCATGATCTGCGGAGCCATTTTCCTGCTCTATGCCGCAATTGTGATACCCAGGGAATTGGAAAAAGAAACAGAGCAGGAATGAAATGACACACCATCCGGAAACCAATAAATACAAACGGTATCTTCTCCTGGAAAAAGGACTCTCACCCAACACCATCGAAGCATACATGACGGATCTGCACAAGCTGGTCGACTTCTGCGATGAGCGGCAACTCAGCATCCACAGCCTTCGACAGGATCATCTGGAGGAGTTCCTGGCAACATTATACGATAAGTCTCTTTCGCCCCGCACCACCGCCAGAATTATTTCCGGCTTGAAGTCTTTCTTTCGTTTTCTGCTGTTGGAGCACTTTCGCGACGACGACCCCAGTGAACTGCTGGAGGCACCAAAAACAGGGTTGAAGCTTCCCGTGGTATTGTCTGTGGAAGAGATTGATGCGATACTCGCTGTCATTGATCTGTCCACACCGGGAGGGACGCGGAATTATGCCATCCTCGAAACGCTTTACAGTTGCGGCTTGCGTATCTCGGAGCTTACCAACCTTCGTTTTTCCGATCTTTTCCTGGAAGAGGGATTCATCCGTGTGGAAGGAAAAGGCAGCAAACAGCGTCTGGTACCCATTTCGGACATAGCCATCCAAAAAATCAAAGACTGGCTTCCTTACCGCAGTCAGATCACCCTCAAAAAGGGCAGTGAAGATATTGTATTTGTCAGTGCACGCGGCAAAGCCATTTCGCGGGTCACCGTTTTTCACTATATCCGGCAGTACGCAGAAGCTGTTGGATTACAAAAGAAAATCAGTCCCCATGTGTTCCGACACTCCTTTGCTACGCACCTGCTGGAGAGAGGTGCCAATATCCGGGTGATACAGGAGATGCTGGGGCATGAGAAAATTACGACCACCGAGATTTATACGCATATAGACCGTAACTTTCTGCGCCAGGAGATCATTGAGCATCATCCGAGGAACAAGAAAAAGTGAAAATTCCCTGACCCCCTTCAGAGATCAAAATTATCCCGAAAACAAACAACGCTCTAAGATAATTTCCTATATTTGCTTGTTGAAACAAAATAAAAAAGATATAATCGTATGAAATTTGTAGTATCAAGTGCCACGCTGTTGAATCACCTTCAGGCTATCAGCAGGGTGATCAATTCCAAAAACACATTACCTATCCTGGATTGCTTCCTGCTGGATCTGAAAAATAATACGCTTTCTCTCACTGCAGCCGACAGCGAAACACGGTTGGAGACACTGGTGGAGGTGAACAGTGTTGAAGGTGCAGGAAGCCTGGCCATCAACGCCAGAAACCTGCTCGATCCACTGCGTGAACTGCCCGATCAGCCGCTTACGTTCGATATCAACGACGAAACACTGGAGGTCTTTATTTACTACCACAACGGGAAATACAATTTTGTGGGATTAAAGGGGGATGAGTACCCCGAACCGAAAGGACTGAAAGATTCTTCCATGACATTGACCATGGATGCCGACACACTTTTCTCAGGCATCAACAGAACGTTTTTTGCTACAGCCGAAGATGAGCTGCGTCCTGTGATGAACGGCATCTATTTC
>JBDKRY010000063.1:0-2919 GCA_039683155.1 Proteiniphilum sp. | reverse complement strand
TCCTGCACTATGTACATACCTATTACGTTGCCGACACTGAGGGAAACATCACCGAGACCTTTACCGAGACCATCAGTTACGATGTGATGTATCAGTCGGGGGGTAACAGTGACGTGGCTTTCTTTATCCAGGCATCCGATGTCTATGAGGATACAAATGCACCGCAAACCTATAACTTCCGTATCGTGCTGATCTGGTGATCAGCTGAACAGTGGCAGCGCATCTGCCACCACGAAGGAACTGCCGCCGATGAAGATGAGATCGTTTTCACCGGCGTTTTCTTTGGCTTTTTTTACCGCTTCCGTCACACTCTCAAAGCTGTTTCCCCGCAGACCGTATTGTGCGGCATGCCCCAAGAGCGTTTTTTCGTTCAACGCCCGTTCTACGGAGGCTTTGGTGAAATAATAGACAGCATTTTTCGGCATGTATGCGAACACAGAATCCACATCTTTGTCATTGGCCATCCCGAAAACAATATGCAGCCGGTCGTAATTCTCGGCAAGCAGCTGTTCCGCCACATACCGCAGGCCATGGGCATTATGGGCGATATCGCAGATGATCTTCGGAGAGGACTGCAGCTGCTGCCAACGACCCATTAAGCCAGTGATGGCGGTTACGTTGGCAAATCCTTTGTACACAGCTTCTTTCGGGAGGTTGTACCCTGTTTCAAGAAGCAATTTCACTGCCGTTAAGACCGTTCTGGCATTCTTGTCCTGTGCCGGCCCCTGTAATTCTCCTTTCAGATTGGGATACCCGTCGGCCTGAAACAGCCATTCGGTTTCAGTTCTTTCAGAAACAAAATTGTTCATGTGGAGTTCTGCAAAAACAATCGGAGCTTCAACAGACTTTGCTTTATCGATAAAAACCTGTGCGACTTCCGTATTGCCTATTTCGCCAATCACAATGGGTGTATCCGGTTTAATGATCCCCGCCTTTTCGGCGGCAATCTTCGGCAGGGTGTCACCCAGCAGTTTCATATGATCGAATCCGATGTTGGTGATGATGCTGATGTCGGGTGAGATGATGTTGGTGCTGTCCAGTCGCCCGCCCAGGCCTACTTCAATCACGGCCACATCCACCTCCTGTTCGGCAAACCAGAGAAAAGCCATCTCCATGGTCAGCTCAAAAAAGGAGGGCATCACCGGTTCAAACTGCTCCCGGTACTTCTCCACGAAATCAACCACGTACTCTCTGTCGATCATTGTTCCGTTCACCCGGATCCGTTCACGGAAGTCGATCAGATGGGGTGAGGTATACAAACCAACCCTGTAGCCCGATTCCTGCAGTATGGCCGCCAGCAGATGGGACGTGGACCCTTTGCCGTTGGGGCCGCCCACATGAATGGTTTTACATTGCCGGTGGGGGTGTCCGAAGATGCGGTCGAGAGCCAGGCTGTTATCCAGCCCCACCTTGTAAGCCCGTTCCCCGATGCGCTGGTATTCGGGCATCTGTCGGTAGAGGTAACCGAGTGTTTGGTCGTAAGTCATGTGCTGATGTGTGATCAGTTCTTCAACGGCAGCACCGAGTACTGGCGGGAGTAACGCAGCTGCTGATCCACGTAGTTCTCATCATAGGAGATGGTCACATCGGTTACTTTGCCGTTCTCATCGGTCACCAGCTTATACACCGGGTTCACGAATCCTTTATAGGGAGCGATGTTGAGTGCCTCATAGCGGGATAATACCTCCGTATGAAGGGCGGTATCCACCTTCACCCCGTAGGTCTCCACCAGCTTTTTGCCAGCTTCAAAATCACCTTCCGATTTGATACGCTGTACTTCCGACAGCAATGCACCGAAGAGGTTGCGCAGCTTATCGTAATCGTTGACCACTACATAGGTCTTGTTATCGCGTTCTTTCATTACCACCACGCTGTCTGCTGCTCCTTTTTCAATCACCCATCTGGAGATAAGGGCGCGGTTGCGCATATGTGCCTGTTCAATGTTCTTGCCCGGCTGTATGCGCGTGAGCTGTGTCATGGCACCGTTCATGATGTAGGAGTAGTATTCGGCCTTATAGGCTTCGTTATCGGGCAACAAACCCAGTTCCACCAGCTTGGGGTCGGCCAGGTAGTAGAGTGCGAACAGGTCGGCACGTGTCTCCTCCAGCGGGGAGCCGTAGGCCTGCAGCACATCGGAGCTCACACCGGGGAGCAGCTTGCCGGAGCCGTGGCCCAGACATTCGTGCAGGTCGGTATGTAGATTGTCGGTGAGCGTACCGTATTTTCTGGATCGTTCCCGTTCGGTGTCGCTCCACATGAACTCTTCCTTGAAGCCATTACCTTCGGCCGCTTTCTCGTAAGCGTAGGTGATATTGTCAATCGTCACCGATTTGGAGCCGTGGTCGCGGCGGATCCAGTCCGCATTGGGCAGGTTGATGCCGATGGGTGTGGCAGGGTAGCAGTCGCCACCCAGGATGGCGGCAGTGATCACCTTGGCCGATACCCCTTTCACCTCTTCTTTTTTGAAACGGTCATCAATGGGTGAGTTGTCTTCGAACCACTGTGCGTTCTCGCTGATGATCCGGGTGCGTTCCGATGCTTCGATGCTCTTGAAGTTGACCATCGATTCCCAGCTGCCTTTCAGTCCGAGCGGGTCGGTATAGGTCTCAATGAAGCCATTGATGAAGTCGACCCGGGAGGTGGTGTCGGTCACCCATTGTACGGAGTAATCGTCGAAGGTCTTCAGGTCGCCCGTTTTGTAATAGGCGATCAGTGATTGAATCGTCTCTCTCTGATGGTCGTTCTCGGCGATGGCTGCCGCTTTTTCCAGCCAGCCGGTGATGCGCTCAATGGCTTTGTCGTACATGCCACCCAGCTTCCACACCTGCTCGGTGACCACCCCATCGACTTTTGTCACCTTGCTGTTCAGTCCGTAGGAGACGGGTGTGTTGTCGTCCGGATCTTTCATCGCGTTATAGA
>JBDKRY010000062.1:0-4409 GCA_039683155.1 Proteiniphilum sp. | reverse complement strand
CAACACGAAAACAAAAGCGGAGAAACAGGGATGGCATCTGTCCATGCAATCCTACACTTTTCATCTGTTTACAGTGGAGGAAGCATTGGATAAGACCGAGGAACTGGGCATCGGCTTTATCGAAATCTATCCCGGACAGAAAATGGGTGGTAGTTTCGGAGATATTGTTTTCGGTTATGAGCTAAGTCCTAAAGATCAGGAAAGGCTGATGGTTTTGGCTGCATCGAAGGGTATCAAAATCATTTCTTCAGGCGTATGGACTGCCAAAACAGAGGAATGGGAACCTATCTTTGCATTTGCAAAAAATATGGGAATGGAATTTATCAGTGCGGAGCCGGCCCGTGAAGATTGGGACGTAGTGGAAGAGCTGGCTAAAAAGTACCATATCAAGGTAGCGGTTCATAATCATCCGAGTGAAAGTTCTTACTGGAGTCCGGAGGTATTGCTTGGCAGTATCGGTGGCAGGGACGGTTTAATAGGAGCTTGTGTGGACGTGGGACATTATAAAAGAATGGGATTGGATCCTATTCCTTCCATGCAGCAACTCAAGGGAAAGATCATTGCGTTGCATTTCAAAGACATTGCACCGCAGGGAGAAGAGCAAACCCTCGAAGATGTGGTATGGGGACAGGGCACCCTCAATGTGAAAGTAATGATGAAAGAATTGAAAAGGCAAAACTTCAAGGGATATTTCACGATCGAATATGAAGCAGACTGGGAAAACAACCTGCCTCAGATAAAGCAATCGATCGATTATTTCAACCAGGTGGCGGAGGAAATATTGTAAAAAACGAAGAGACATTAATGACCGATATCGTGATGATCGGAGGCGGATTAGAGGGGTATCGGTTAACAGAGTGGGACTGATTGTTACGTAAATTGAGATAAAAATATAGATCGCATGGATAGAAGAAGCTTCATCACCTATGCTTCCCTCTTGGGCGGTTCTGCCGCACTGCAGGGAAGTCATGCCTTTGTGACACCTGGAAAACGTGCCGGAAGACGTGAAAATTCCAGGTCACGAGAGATGCATGCGGATGTCATCATCATCGGAGGAGGTCTTGGTGGTTGTGCAGCGGCTCTTGCCAGTTGTCGTAACGGACTAAGCGTGATCATGACTGAGGAGACCGACTGGATCGGAGGGCAACTTTCCCAACAAGGAGTCCCACCCGATGAGCATCAGTGGATTGAAACACATGGTGCACCGCAATCGTACCGGGATTACAGAAACAGGGTGCGCGATTATTACCGGCGCAACTATCCGCTAACAGCAGCAGCCCGTACCCGCGAAAACCTGAATCCTGGTGACGGAAGTGTTTCCAGATTATGCCACGAACCGAGAGTGGCCGTATCGGTTTTGATCGATATGCTTTCACCTTACCTGAGCACCGGCAAACTGCAGTTACTACTCAACTATAAGGCAAAGAGCGCCGGTGTTGATGGCGACCGCGTAAATCATATAGAAATAGCGCATGTACATACCGGCAACCGCACGATACTCACAGGGAAATCTTTTGTCGATGCAACAGAATGTGGCGACCTGCTCCCCCTCACCGGTACGGAATACTTCACCGGCACGGAATCGAAAAAAGAAACCCGTGAACTGCATGCACCGGAAAAAGCTGATCCCATGAACAACCAGGCATTCACGGTCTGTTTTGCCATGGATTATCAACCCGGAAAAGACAATGTGCAGGATCCGCCCGAAGAATACGATTTCTGGAGAAATTATATCCCGGAGATGACTCCTCCCTGGCCGGGACGATTACTGGATCTTTCCTACTCCGATCCGCGCACCTTGAAACCCAAAAAACTGGGATTTGAACCCATGGGTAAAGAGCTGAAGGGTGTACTGAATCTGTGGAATTACAGGCGGATTATCAATCGAAAGAATTTTATTGAAGGGACCTATGATGGTGACATCACCATCGTAAACTGGCCTCAGAACGATTTCTTCCCGGGGAACCTGATCGATGTACCTGAGAAGGAGTTCAGGAAGAATATTGACAGAGCTAAACAATTAAGCCATTCACTCTTTTATTGGCTTCAGACAGAAGCACCACGACCCGACGGGGGAGTTGGCTGGCGCGGGCTAAGGCTGCGGGGCGATGTGATGGGTACAGAAGATGGTATGGCCAAATATCCTTACATCAGGGAAGCCAGAAGGATCAAAGCTGAATTCACGGTTCTTGAAGAACATGTGGGAGCAGAAAACCGGAAACTGGTGGCCGGCGAGGAGGCGGGAAAACGAGCTGCCGACTTCTTTGACAGCGTGGGTATCGGATATTACCACATCGACCTGCATCCCAGCTCGAGGGGGAATAATTACATTGACTTCTCCTCACTTCCCTTTCAGATACCGTTGGGAGCGCTGCTGCCACAAAGGATGAACAACCTGCTTCCGGCTAACAAGAACATTGGCACCACCCACATTACCAACGGTTGTTACCGTTTACATCCGGTGGAATGGAGCATCGGGGAAGCAGTGGGATGCCTCATCGCCTTTGCCGGCAGGAAGAAAGTGCCCTTCCGCGCCATCAGAGCGGACAGGAACCTTCTGTTCGATTTTCAGCAGGAAATTGAACGTCAGGGAATAGAGACAAAATGGCCTGAATAATGATCCTGTTCATCATGAATTAAAAACAGATTCGATGTATGCGAAAGCATAATTATCGCGTAAAACAGATTACATTTACTCAATGATACGACGTACTTTTCTAAAATCTTGCAGACTAACCTATTAAACAGAAAACAATGCAGCACAACAGAAGAGACTTTATTAAAAAAGCAGCGCTGGCCGGCGCTTCGGTGGCAGCGATTCCTGCTCTGGCCGCTTATGACGGCGCAGGGAGACAATCCTCAACAGGAGACAATCCAAAAGGACAAAAGAACAGCGCATCGGGCAATCACCCAAACATACAAAAAAATAATGAGTTAAGAAGCAAAATCATCGTCCCTGAAAACAACGGAATCAAAATAACCGGTACGTTCCTCGACGAGATTTCTCATGATATTCCTCACCAGAACTGGGGAGAAGCGGAATGGGATCTTGATTTTCAGTACATGAAAGCCATCGGCATTGATACGGTAATCATGATTCGTTCGGGGTACAAAAAATTTATCACCTACCCTTCGCAATATCTGCTGGGCAAAGGATGCTACATGCCTTCGGTTGATCTGCTGGATATGTATTTGCGCCTCGCCGGGAAGTATGATATGAAATTTTACTTCGGCCTGTATGATTCAGGTCATTATTGGGCTACGGGCGACATGACCTACGAGATTGAAGACAACCGCTTTGTGATTGATGAGGTGTGGAAAAATTATGGCGAAAAATACAGGAGCTTCGGCGGATGGTATCTCAGCGGGGAGATAAGCCGCGTTACCAAAGGGGCAATCGGCGCCTTCCACGCCATGGGAAAGCAGTGCAAGGATGTTTCCGGCGGATTGCCCACTTTTATCTCACCATGGATCGACGGGAAAAAGGCGGTGGCAGCGGCCGGCGCTGCTCTCACTAAGGAGGAGGCGGTATCGGTACAACAACACGAGAAAGAGTGGGACGAGATATTCGCCGGAATTCACGAGGTGGTTGATGCAGTGGCCTTTCAGGATGGCCACATCGATTATGATGAGTTGGATGCTTTTTTTAAGGTAAACAAGAAGCTGGCCGATAAATATGGAATGCAGTGCTGGACAAATGCCGAATCGTTCGACCGCGACATGCCGATCAAATTTCTGCCTATTAAATTCGATAAACTCCGGATGAAGCTGGAAGCAGCCAAAAGATGCGGGTACGACAAAGCCATCACCTTCGAATTCTCTCATTTCATGAGTCCGCAGTCGGCTTATTTACAGGCAGGACACTTGTACAATCGCTACAAAGAATATTTTAACATTTAATTCACGCTCTGCAGGTAAAAAGGCAACGAAAACAACAGGCAAAAGTTGGGCATTCATAATTTTATCAATATGCAAAAAGAAAAAACGATCAGTGGTTACGTCATCTTTCTTTCGGTAGTTGCAGCACTGGGAGGCTTCCTCTTCGGTTACGACACGGCCGTCATCTCCGGCACCGTCTCACAGGTGTCGGCACAGTTCCGGCTCACCACCCTGCAAAGCGGGTGGTACGTGGGATGTGCCCTGGTGGGCTCCATCTCGGGGGTGATCTTCGCCGGGGCGCTGAGCGACCGCTTTGGCCGGAAAAGGACCATGATTCTCTCAGCCTTCCTCTTCTCCGTATCCGCCGTGGGCTGTGCCATCTCGGCCAACCTGGACCAGCTGGTCATCTACCGCATCATCGGCGGCATGGGCATCGGCATCGTTTCCATTGTCTGCCCGCTCTACATCTCGGAGGTATCGCCTGCCTCCCACCGGGGACGGATGGTCTCCCTCTACCAGCTGGCGGTCAC
>JBDKRY010000061.1:0-5222 GCA_039683155.1 Proteiniphilum sp. | reverse complement strand
ATTGCCGGGGTGGGTAATTCCCAATTATTGCGATCTTGTGCATTGTATATGGGTTAAATTGATACGCTGCCTTTCCGGCAAAGCTTCATTGAATAAAATGATATTAGTTAAACAGTCGAAACCGATTTAGTTTTGTTAAAAATATAGAAACGTTATTATTTCATGTTGATATGAGATGAAACGAACAGGAACCCCGTTCACCTACCGGATGATGCCTGAAACTGTCATCTGCCGCTCTATCGCACTGAACCTGTCATATCCCGTGGCCGGATCCTCCGGAATTGTTTTATCCGAAAAGGCCAAACAGCTGTGGTGTTTCTTTTTTTTTTTTTTTATCTTTGTATCCTAATAGCAAAAAGGTTCAATTCATCAAAACAATATAGGCATTATGCACAGAGACAAACCGGTGCGGTTGATCCTTGAAAACGGGATGGTTTTTCACGGACGATCGTTTGGAGCTGAAAAGGCAACATCGGGGGAAGTGGTTTTCAATACGGCCATGGTCGGTTACCCCGAGAGCCTGACAGACCCCTCCTACGAAGGACAGATTTTAACACTCACATATCCCATTATCGGAAATTACGGAGTTCCCGCCCACAGCGAAACAAACGGAATTTCCGATTTTTTTGAGTCCGAACGAATCCATGTGAACGGACTCATCGTGCAGGAATATTCTGAAGACTATTCGCACTGGAACAGCGAGAAGAGCCTGAGCGACTGGCTCCGGGAGGAAGAGATCCCCGGCATCTATGGCATCGATACCCGCATGCTGACCAAGATACTGAGGGAAAAAGGGTCCATGCTGGGCAAGATTGTGTATGACGGGGCGAATGAGGTCGGTTTTTACGATCCCGAGAGCGAGAATCTAGTGGCAAAAGTGAGCTGCAAAGAGCCTATTGAATACAACTACGGAGAGAAAAAAGTAGTGCTGATCGACTGTGGTGCGAAGTTGAATATCGTACGGGAGTTGATCAGGCAACAGATACATCTGATCCGTGTTCCGTGGAATTACGATTTCAGCACGATCGATTATGACGGGCTGTTTATCTCCAACGGACCGGGTAACCCCGATTATTGCGAAATCACCGTCGACAATATCCGTAAGGCGATGCTGCGGGAAAAACCTGTCTTTGGTATCTGCATGGGAAACCAGTTATTGGCAAAGGCCGCCGGTGCTGATATCTATAAACTGAAATACGGCCATCGAAGCCATAATCAACCCGTACGGAGGGTGGGGAGCAATGCCTGCTTCATTACCTCACAAAATCACGGGTATGCGGTGAATGAATCGCTCCTGGGTGAGGAGTGGCAACCCTGGTTCATCAACATGAACGACGGCACCAACGAGGGAATTCGCCATAAGACAAAACCTTTTTACTCGGTACAGTTTCACCCGGAAGCTACCGGCGGTCCTACCGATACACGGTTTTTCTTTGAAGATTTTGTGAAGATGCTTTAACGGATAAAATGCAAAGAATGGATAACAAAAATTCAATTCAACAAGATAGTATCCCGGGAGGTGCAGCCGGCATGAAAGTGAAGAAAGCCCTTATCCTCGGCTCGGGAGCACTGAAGATTGGAGAGGCGGGTGAGTTCGACTACTCCGGATCGCAGGCACTCAAGGCATTGCGCGAGGAGGGCGTGGAGACCATCCTTATCAACCCCAACATCGCTACCGTGCAGACCTCTGAAGGGTCGGCCGACAAAATCTATTTCCTTCCCGTGACACCCTATTTTGTGGAGAAGGTGATTGCCCGCGAGCGTCCCGACGGCATCCTGCTGGCCTTCGGCGGACAGACTGCGCTGAATTGCGGTGTTGCCCTTTATCAATCGGGTGTGTTTGAAAAATATGACGTGAAGGTATTGGGAACGCCGGTACAGGCGATCATGGATACGGAGGACCGCGATCTGTTTGTGAAGAAGCTTGATCAGATCGGTGTGAAGACCATTCAAAGCTTTGCCGTCTCTACCATGGCTGATGCTTTACTGGCCGCCGGCACGCTGGGCTATCCCATCATTGTGCGGGCTGCCTATGCTCTCGGCGGGCTGGGGTCCGGTTTCTGCAACAATGAAGAGGAGCTGAAGGCTCTCGCCGGCAAGGCGTTTAACTACTCCGGTCAGCTGCTGATTGAGAAGTCACTGAAGGGATGGAAAGAGATTGAGTATGAGGTGGTGCGTGACCGGTACGACAACTGCATCACCGTCTGCAACATGGAGAACTTCGACCCGCTCGGCATCCACACCGGCGAAAGCATCGTGGTGGCTCCTTCGCAGACGCTCACCAACAGCGAGTATCACAAGCTGCGGGAACTGTCCATCAAAATTATACGCCATATCGGTATCGTGGGAGAGTGCAACGTGCAGTACGCCTTCGACCCGGAATCGGAAGACTACCGCGTAATCGAGGTAAACGCCCGCCTGAGCCGTTCATCGGCACTGGCCTCCAAGGCGACCGGCTACCCGCTGGCATTTGTCGCAGCAAAACTGGGACTGGGATATGGGCTCTTTGATCTGAAGAACGCTGTCACGAGATCGACCAGCGCCTTCTTTGAGCCGGCACTCGACTATATTGTGGTAAAGATTCCCCGCTGGGATCTGGGTAAGTTTAACGGCGTCTCCAAAGAGATAGGCTCCAGCATGAAGTCGGTGGGTGAGATCATGGCCATCGGCCGCACCTTTGAGGAAGCCATTCAGAAAGGCCTTCGCATGATTGGACTCGGTATGCACGGTTTTGTGGAGAACAAGGAGCTGAAGATTGAAAATATCGATAAAGCATTGCGGGAACCTACAGATCAACGCATATTCGTGATCAGCAAGGCGTTCAGGAAAGGATATACAGTAGATCAGATCCATGACCTGACGAAGATAGACAAGTGGTTTCTGCAGAAGCTGTACAACATCATCCTGACTGCAAAATCGATAGAAGCATATACCCCCGGATCAATCGATCTGCAACAGGATCAAAACGCTGGTTTTGATGACATACTCATGCTCGCCAAGCAGCAGGGTTTCTCCGATTTTCAGATTGCCCGGGCTCTCTGGAAAGAACATATCAATGAGGAGAGTTCCAATCTTATTCGTGACTATAGAAAAAAAATGGGTATCCTCCCGGTGGTGAAGCAGATAGATACGCTGGCAGCGGAGTATCCCGCGCAGACAAACTACCTCTACCTCACCTACAACGGATCGGAAAACGATGTACATTACCTGGGCGACCATCGCTCGGTGATCGTGCTGGGATCGGGGGCCTATCGTATCGGCTCGTCGGTGGAATTCGACTGGTGCTCGGTGAACGCCCTGACTACCGTCCGCAAAGAGGGATATCGCTCTGTGATGATAAACTATAACCCCGAAACGGTATCGACTGATTACGATATGTGTGACAGGCTCTATTTCGATGAGCTTTCTTATGAACGGGTAATGGATATCATTGAGCTGGAGAACCCGCATGGCGTGATCGTCTCGGTAGGGGGCCAGATTCCCAACAACCTGGCCGTGAAGCTGGATAACGCAGGGGTGCACATCCTGGGGACCTCCGCCAAAAGCATCGATAACGCCGAAGACCGACACAAGTTTTCCTCCATGCTCGACAGGCTGCATATCGATCAGCCACGGTGGAAGGAGCTCACAACGCTCTCTGAGATCCATCAGTTTGTGGATGAGGTGGGCTTCCCGCTGCTGGTAAGGCCCTCTTATGTCCTTTCGGGTGCGGCGATGAATGTCTGTTCCAACCGAGATGAGCTGGAGCGTTTCCTCACGCTGGCCACCGAGGTGTCGCGCAAATACCCGGTCGTTGTTTCTGAATTTATTGAGGAGGCCAAAGAGATTGAAATGGATGCGGTTGCTCAGAATGGAGAACTGGTGATTTACGCCATCTCCGAACATGTGGAGTTTGCCGGTGTTCACTCCGGCGATGCTACCATTCAGTTTCCGCCGCAAAAGATTTATGTGGAGACAGTGCGCCGTATTAAGCAAATTACACGGGAGATTGCCAAAGCCCTGAATATCTCAGGGCCATTCAATATTCAGTATCTTGCCAAAGATAACGATATCAAGGTAATTGAATGCAACCTGCGTGCCTCCCGCTCATTTCCTTTTGTTTCTAAGGTGCTAAAAATCAATTTTATAGAGCTATCAACGAAAGTAATGCTTGAGATGCCGGTAGAGAAGCCGGAGAAATCGGCTTTCGAGCTCGATTATGTAGGGATAAAAGCCTCACAGTTCTCCTTTACCCGCTTGCAGAAAGCCGATCCGGTGCTTGGGGTGGATATGGCATCGACCGGTGAGGTGGGGGCCATCGGTACCCATTTCGATGATGCACTGCTTACCTCGATGCTGGCAGTGGGCTACCGCATACCCGAAAAAAATATCATGATTTCTTCCGGGGGAACAAAATCGAAGGTAGACCTGCTCGATGCCTGTCGACTCTTGCAGCAAAAAGGATATAAACTTTTCGCAACCGGAGGCACACATAAGTTCCTGACGGAAAACGGTGTAGAGAGTACTTTCGTCGCCTGGCCGGATGATGAGGCAGCAGTGTTGAAAGTGGATGAATTGATTGCCGGCAAGCAATTCGATCTGGTGATCAACATCCCCAAGAACCTGACGGAACGGGAGCTGACCAACGGTTACAAGATCCGTCGCGGCGCCATCGACTACAATATTCCCCTTATCACCAACGCACGTCTGGCAAGCGCGTTCATCACCGCCTTCTGCAGGATGGAGCTGGAGGATATCGAAATTAAAAGCTGGGACGAATACTGATTGAGGATAAAGTTTTAATCATGGCCTGGTAGGATATATCCGTTGCGTAATAAAAAAACCTGTTTCGAATCATGGTACCTTTGGGAGTGGAAAATCCACCGTCATGCATGCATGGATTATTCTTTAATTTTTGTTTTTTTGTGATGATGCACGACAATTACATCTGTAAAATTTTGTTTTATTTTTTTTTTATCCTACTTTTACGGTTCTATCGTTACTTGTAAGAAGAAAAAGAATCTAATTAGTCATTTTTTACGAACATGCAATCATTTCAATACAGCAAACTACAATTATACTCTCTTTTTACGTTGCGTGTGTTCATCGGATGGTATTTTTTATACGAAGGATTGGCAAAAGCACTTACTCCCAACTGGTCAGCATATGGTTATCTGATCGATTCAAAAGGAATTTTTGCCCCTTTGTTTGTACAACTGGCAGAAAACTCTGCCTTACTCTCG
>JBDKRY010000060.1:0-12625 GCA_039683155.1 Proteiniphilum sp. | reverse complement strand
CAGGTGAGTAGACCCACACCCTGCCCATGGTCAGGTAGATGTTACCCCGGTTGTCGATGGTCATCCCATCCGACCCGTGCGGGGCAAAGAAGGTTTTGTCTACCAGGGAGCCGTCGGGCTGGATCATATACCGCCATATTTTTTGGTCTTCGATATCAGCCACGTAGAGCCTTTTGCCGTCCGGGGTGCCGATGATGCCGTTGGGCTGCTTGTAGTCGTCGATCACCCGGGTGACTTCTCCGTTGGGTGTAAGACGATAGACGCCCCTTACTTCCTGTACCTCGCTATGTCCTTCCGGCCAGTAGTTGCGGTGATAGTAAGGATCGGTGAAGTAAATGTCATCATTGGGCGCGATCCAGAGATCGTTGGGGCCATTCAGGTGTTTACCTTCGAAACCCTCCAGGAGCACCTTTCGCTCCTGCCGACTCTCAAAGAGGATAATTCTGTTCTGCTCATCGGCACAGGCAACCAGCTTATTGTCGCGATTGAAGTACATACCATTGGCACGCTCCGTTCCCTCCAGCCAGAGGGTGATGCCTTCATTCTCCACCCATCGGTAGATCCGGTCGTTGGGCTGGTCAGTGAAGTAGATGCTCCCATTGTTGGCAACTGCCGGGCCTTCGGTGAATGCATATCCCGTTCCGGCTTTCTGCGGAACAGCACTCTCGGCGACAATATCGTTTTCCTGCCCGTTTGCTGCCAGAGTAATCAGCATAAATAGAAGGGTATTAAAGGTAGTGTTTTTGATAAATGTGTTTCTGTTCATCGGATCAGGATTGTTTTTTGTGGGGTGCAGGTGATGCACAAGTGGACTCTTACTTGGTTCCCGGAAATTTGTATCCGTTTTGGTATTCAGGTTTCAGCAAACGATTCGCCGCCTCGTTGTCGAAACGTCCCGAGTGGTCGTTATAAACAAGAGGCTGGCCGCCAATCCTTGCCGATATGTTGCCTATATGTGCATACTTGGCGCTGAGGCTACCCGTTTCGATGGGGCACGCAGTATCCCGATTGCCGCTATCCACGCACTTGAGAAAATTGGTGACATGATCCTCATGATCTTTGTAATCGGCTTCCTCTTTCCGGTAAGGGGTTTTATCTCTTTCAGGGATAATCTCCCAATTGTTTCGGTCGGCGACCAAAGAGCCGTTGGTCCCCCTGAACATCACGCCGTAGTTCCTTCCTCCCAACCCGGTCTCTATTCCCGCGTTGTTCGACCAGGTGATAACGAACCGGTTGAACCGGTAGGTGACATTGAGTGAGTCGTACGTTTCGTGCCCCCCGTTCGGATAAAAGTAGTTACCACCAATGGCGACCGTCTGTTCAGGCATACCGGTGACACCCATCCCCCAGAGTGCCATGTCGAGCAGGTGAACCCCCCAGTCGGTGAGCAACCCACCACCATAGTCCCAGAATACTCGCCAGAGACCATTGAATCGGGAAGAATTAAACGGTACTTTTGGTGCGGGACCGAGCCAAAGGCCGAAATCCACCCCTTCCGGGACGGGCGTGTCGGCTACCGGATCAGGGATCGCTGCATAATTGAAGTTGGCCCACACGTTGACCTGACCGATCGTGCCAAGATGTCCTTCACGAATATAGTCGATCATCTTCTTCCAATGGTTTGCACTTCGTTGCTGTTGTCCTACCTGCACGACAGTATTGTAACGATTGGCCGCATAAACCATCGCGTCACATTCCGCTATGCTATTGGCAATCGGTTTTTCCACATAAACCGACTTGCCGGCGGCACATGCGTCGGTAAATTGCAGACAGTGCCAGTGATCGGGCGTGCCGATGATCACGATATCGACATCCTTTCGATCGAGAATTCTTCTGTAATCTTTATAAAGCGTAGCTTTTTGCTGATATTTTCCCTGCAACTCGGCCGCTCTTTTCTCCATTAAGGGCACATTGACGTCACAGATTGCCACACAACGGACGTTTTTATGTTTCAGAAAATCGGACAGATCAGCCCATCCCATATTTCTGCAACCGATCAGCGCCACGTTCACTTTGTCGTTCGGCGACACACCCGACAGGGCACCGTATCCCAGGTTCGGAAACAATGCTCCGGCCGTCAGTGCCGTCCCTGCTTTTAGGAGGTCTCTTCGTGTTGTCATTCTTATTCCGTTTTTCAAGTCATGTTTTCGATGGTTTCGTGATCGCGAATTGCGTCTGTTCATCATTCCCGGATCTTCATAAATCTCTGATCCAGATGTTCCTGAAAGCCACTTTCGTCCCGTGATCCTGCAACATAAGCGGGAGTCGGCCATGCGCTTCATATACCGGATATCCGATGTAGGGCGTGGTTCCTTTCAGGATATAGTTGTTCTGCACAAGAATGCCATTGAGTACCACGGTAATCATGGCAGGTGATTCCAGTTTGCCACCGGTGCCAAAGCGGGGAGCCTTCCAGTAGATGTCGTACACCTGCCACTCGCCATTTTTGGTGTAGGCATTAACGAGGGGCGCCTGCTGTTTGTAGATGCTGCCCACCATTCCGTTGACATAGGTTTCGTTGTTGTCGGCGTCGAGCACCTGTACTTCATATCTCGACTGCAGGAAGATGCCGCTGTTACCGCGGTTCTGACCGGAATGGTTTTCGGGGTCGGGCGATTTGAATTCGATATGCAGCTGGACATCGCCGAAATGTTGTTTGGTCTTGATGCTTCCCGTCCCCGGTTTTACGACCATGGCGCCCTCACGTATTTCCCACTTGGGAGCGCTGCCGTCCTCGCCTTTCCAGCTCGAAAGGTCTTTTCCGTCAAAAAGTATGACCGCGTCTGATGGCGGCATACCCGGTTGACTACGCGGTGTCACTTTCGGGGGTATGGGACTGTACCATTCGGTTTCTTCGGGTACCATCTGCGCCGAGAGACCTGTTGTCAGGAATAAAGCCATTACAAAAAATAGGAATCGTTTCATTTGTCTGGTAATTTGTTAGATTTTATAAAGTTGTTTTATGAAAGCTTTAGTTAGTGCCTGAAAGAAAACTAAGTTATTTTCAGTCTTTGATAAGAAAGCGTCAAATACAAGGCTTTCGAAGTTTTTGAAGCTAAGGAGTTTACTATTCGTAAATGACTGCTTCAAAAACGAGAATAACGCAGTAGTTGGCGTTTTCTTGCAAAGACTAGTTATTCTCAGTTGTTGCAAATGTAATCCTTTATCATTTAAAAAATCTTCAAATATAAAGAAAGTTGTGGCTTCTTTCAATTATAATCCCCCAAAGTGCAAACAAACTGGTAATAATGGAGAGAATCAGGTATTTGCGTCCAACCACAGCAGACTTCTTTTTCATGTCTGATCCATTTAAAACTTTACCAAAATTTTGAGAATTCTTCCCGGATTCTCCGACCATTCTTTCATCGCATCAGGGGCTTCAAGCGGAGAGACCACTTTCGAAATCAGGATATTTTCATCGAGATCCCTGTTTTTGAAGTACTTAATCACCGCATCAAAATCAGACGGATTGGCATTTCTGGAGCCCATGATTTCCAGCTCTTTCTGTACCCATAATCTGGTCGGAAATGCTACATCGTCCATCGCATAACCAATGCAAACCACCCGGCCGCCAAAGCCTACTTCATCAATTGCTGCTTTGTATGATACCGGGCTTCCGGCAGCCTCAATCACCACCGAAGGGCCGTTGCCTGAAGTGATTTTGTCCAATTCCGGGTGAAGATTCTGTGTCAATGAATTGATCGTATAAGTGGCACCAAGAGCTTTTGCAACTTCCAATTTTTGGTTATCAATATCGACAGCAATGACGGTTGCTCCCCTGAGCTTTGCCCGAACGATTGCCCCGCTGCCAATCATGCCACAACCAAACACCAATACCGTGTCCAGATCTGTCACCCTGCCATTGTCCACCGCATGAAAGCCAACCGTCATCGGTTCTACCAACGCCAGTTGAAATTCAGTCAGCGCATCGTCGGCAATCACTTTTTGCCAGGGTCGGGTAATAAATTCAGCCATCGCCCCATCACGCTGCACCCCCAGTGTTTGATTATATCTGCAGGCATTGAACTTCTTTTGTTTACAGGATGAACATTGGCCGCAATGGGTATAGGGAACAACCGTAACTTTTTGTCCTTTTTGAAAAGTAGCTGGCACACCCGGCCCTACTTGTTCAACCTCTGCAGAAATCTCATGCCCAGGGACACGCGGATATTGCACCAAGGGGTTTTTCCCCAGGTAAGTGCTCAAATCCGAACCACAAAATCCGACATATTTTATGCTCAACAGCAACTCCCCAAAACCGACAGCAGGCACTTCACGTTCAGCAACGTTCATCTCCCCGGGAGCATTTACTTCAATCACTTTCATTCTTTTCTTCTTTTATAATTGATAAATACGAACCGCATTCTGATAAAATATCTGGTTTTGTTCTTCTGAACTTAGACCGGCAAAAACCTTCTGCACCAATGACAGCCACCCCTGATATGTGGTAGCCACCAGGCATACCGGCCAATCGGAACCAAACAGGAGGCGTGAAGGGCCAAAAGCTTCGAGCACCGTATCAAAATAAGGTTGAAGCTCTTCTGGTGTCCAGTTTTTGTAATCGGCTTCCGTGACCATTCCGCTGATTTTGCAGGAAACATTTTCCCTTTTGGCCAGTTCTTTAAGATTTTTGCTCCAGTTCTTTATTTCATTCATCTTAATCTTTGGCTTGGCGATATGGTCCAGCACAAATATCTGGTCCGGATGACGATCTACAAACCGGATGGTGTGTGAAAGTTGATGTTCGAAAATCAAAATATCATAAACCAGTCGAAAATCTTTTAGCAAAGAGATTCCCCGATTGAACTTTTCTCCCAGAATAAATTCAGGATCAGGTTCGTCTTGCACCACATGTCTGACTCCTTTCAACCAGGGATTTGTTGCATATTTTTCCAGAAGAGAATGAATTTCTTCAGAAGCAAGTGGTAGCCAGCCAACAACTCCTTTGATAAACTTGTCCTCCGATGCAAGCTTCAAAAGCCAATCTGTTTCTTCCACCATTTGACGTGCCTGCACCGAAATCACTCCTTCAACCCCTGTCCCCACAATCGTTCGTTGCAGGTCACCGGGTAAAAAATCCCGCCGAATGGCAGCCATATCGTCATCTATCCAATCAAAATCAACCGGGTTGTAATTCCAAAAATGGTGGTGCGCATCGATAATCATCGGCTTACGGTTTTATAAATAGGGATATGCGGGATCGATAATTCCTTCCTTTTTAAGGGTTTCCCAAAATTCAGCGGGAAATTCCTCTTCAAGAACCTGCTTATTGCGAGCTATTCGTTCCGGTTTGCTGGGATTCAGGGCTACTGCGTTAATCTGTGGCGCCGACAAGGCAAATTTCAAACATGCATCGCCAGGTGAAATATGAAACCTGTCGCACACGGCAAAAAACTTTTCGCGCCATGCAAACAGATGCCTGTCTTCCGGATTATCGGGAGAAACCAGCCGGTAATCGAAATAATCGCCTCCGGTTAAAAAACCGGCATTGAAAATGGCCGAATTGATCATCCCCACCCCGTCCTTTTCCAGTTCTGTCATAAAATCAATCATCTGCTTCGGGTGGTGATAAATCGTGAACTTATTGGCAAACATAACCCAGTCAAATTTCACTTGCCCGTAAAGTTCTTTAATAACCAGCCAGTCTTTGGCGCCAATGCCGACCGCCTTTACTGCTCCTTTCTCCTTCAACTCAAATAATGCACGGTAAGCGTCGAGAATATCATTCATTCCCGAAGTCCGTTCTTCCTGGCTTGAGGAAGCAGCTAAATACTCATCGGGGTCGTGCACCGAGACCAATTCCGGTTTATATTTTCCACCCAGCAATTCGCAACCCTGTTGCCAGCACTCCAAAATTCCATGATAACTGATTTTCTGAACGGCATCGTATTTTAAATTTGCCCAGGTTCCTGGTTCAAAAGTGGGCTCTTTAGTCACAAGCGGTACCCGGAACCAACCAAGTTTATTGCTGATGGTAATTTGACCGGGTTCAATCCCCAGTTTCTCCAACCCCCATCCGATCACCTCCAGCGCAAGACCGGCCCCGTATTTTCCGGCACTGTCAATCAGTACATGACCATCACTTACCTTAAACCATTCTCTCATCAATGCCAGCTTTTCATCCTCGGAAAGTTCGCGGTATAAATTGCCGAGAAAACTGGTCCCGTAAATTATTGTAGGACATGGAATACCCGTTTTGCCTAAGGTGCCGGCTCTTTTCTTGCTAACACTCTTTTTGTTGCCCTTCAATTGCATCGAACACCTCCTTTTGGTCCATTTCGTAAATACGTTCCATTAACTGCCACTTTTCATTGGCCGTCGCTCCTTCACCTGTTTCCTGGAAACGCGACACATACGCCTCCCACTCACTTTGCCGGGGCTTGTTTGCAAGCTCCTTCATTGCCTGCTCATGATCAAAATCTGCCACCGTATCCATGATCATGAACAACCGGTTTTCATGGATATAGATTTCCATATCCAGGATGCCAACCTCTTTCATTCCCTGGGTAATTTCAGGCCAGGCCATCCCGGGGGCATGCACTTTTTTGTAGGCTTCGATTAACGCCGGATCGTTTACAAGCTGTAGCGTTTTGCAATACCTCTTAAATTTCATTCGTAATAGGTTTAATTCAGTTCACACATATAAATACTGTCATCTGTTCTCTGTTTTCTATACTGTTTTTAATAGACTGTTGGTAAACAATTACCTACTTTTTTCTTATCTGATACCGCTTGCCTGATTGGGTTTGGAGATCATACTCGTAGACCTTTCGTAAGTCACTCCTCCCAACCACAGTAGCCTCTTCGCTGATCAGGGGTGCTTTCACCGCCACTTTCTGAAAGAGGGGGTTGGGATTCTCACCGGATGCCGGGGTGAGGCCTTTTCCCTCTAACGGCACGTAGGAGCGGAGGCGCAGGTTCCCGCCCAGCCGTGAGGTGAGGGTGGTTTCTTGCAATGTACCCTCTTCCCATTGCATCTCCAGTTCGAACCCTCCGCGGGCAACGATACCAGATACCGATCCGCTCTCCCAGTTTTCAGGTAGTGCCGGCAACAGATGTACCGCCTTGTCGTGGCTCTGCAGCAGCATCTCCGCCACACCTGCTGTCAGCCCGAAATTGCCGTCGATCTGAAAGGGGGGATGAGCTGTGAAGAGGTTGGGATAGGTTCTTCCGTTTTTGTTGCCATCGGGACCGGCCAGTGTTAGCATGTTCTGAATGATCCTGTAGGCATGATCACCATCCAGGAGGCGTGCCCAGAGGTTCACTTTCCAGCCGATGGACCAGCCGGTGGCCTGATCACCGCGATAGCGCAGCGACTGTCTGGCGGCAGCAAACAGCTCCGGGGTGGAGTAGGGCGATATCTGGTTTCCCGGATAGAGGCCATAGAGGTGTGACACATGGCGATGTTCGTCCCGAGGGTCATCTATATCTTCCAGCCACTCCTGCAGCTGTGCGTGTCTGCCGATCTGCATGGGCGGCAGCCTGTCGGCCATGTCGCGCAGCTGACGGCTATAGTGCGGATCCCCGCCCAGCAGGTCATTTGCTGCGGCCGTACGGGTGAAGAGGTCGAACAGCAGCTGGTTGTCCATGGTGGTGCCGGCCGTCACGGGTCCATGCTCGGGTGATACGGAGGGGCAGACCACCATCCAGCCGTTATCGGGATGTGTGACCAGGGTGGAGAGGAAATAGTCAGCTGCCCCTTTCATCACCGGGAAGAATCTCTCCAGGAAGGCTTTGTCACCGCTGTAGAGATAATGCTCCCAGAGGTGTTGGCATAACCAGGCACCGCCGGTAGGCCACATCCCCGCGGCGGCAAAGTCGACCGGGCCGGTGATTCTCCAGATATCGGTGTTGTGGTGCACCACCCACCCATTGGCGTTGTACATGTTGCGTGCGGTCTGCTGTCCCGTGTGACTCAGCTCCTCCATCATCCGGAAGAAAGGTTCATGGGTCTCAGTGAGGTTGGTCACCTCTGTGGGCCAGTAGTTCATTTCAGCATTGATGTTGAGCGTATATTTGCTGTCCCATGCCGGGTGGGTGCTATTGTTCCAGATACCCTGCAGGTTAGCCGGCTGTCCTCCCGGCTGTGAGGAGGAGATCAGGAGGTAGCGTCCAAACTGTGTCAGCAGTGTCACCAACGCTGGATCCTGTGTGTCGCTAAAAGATGCGATTCGCTGTGTGGTGGTAAGCTTGTTGCTTTCACCCTGTTGTCCGAGGTCGAGTCTGAAGCGGTGAAACTGCCGGCCATAGATCTCAGTATGGCTTTTGAGAGCTTTACTGTATCGTTTTGTAAGGGCAGCATCCAGCAACGCTGAAGCCACAGCAGCCGGATCCCTGTCGACGGTTTTGTAATCCCTAAAGCTGGTACCCACCGACAGGTAGAGAATTGCTTCCGTGGCATTGGCGACGCGGATCCTGTCATTGCTCACTTCCATGGTTCCTCCGGTATGTCTGATCGTGGTAAGGATCTCATAATCAATCTTCCCGGTGACTCCTTCATGGTCGCCTCCCCGACCACTCAGCACAAGTCTGTCGCCTCTCCTCATGACGGTGTGTTGTAATGGGGTTCGGTAGGCCGCTTCAAAAGAGATGCTTCTCTTCTTGTCGGCTGTCAGTCGCAGGATGATTACGTCATCGGCGAAGGAGGAGATGAGCTCGCGGGTGTAGGTGACCCCTCCCGAGCGGTAGCGTGTAGTTGCCACCGCTCTCTCCAGGTCCAGTTCGCGGTAGTAATCCCGGTAATCGCTGTGACCCTCAAAACGGAGCAGCAGGCTGCCCGCTGTCTGGTAGGGCATGCCGTGTGGCCCCACGAAAAAGGTTTCGTTGATTAGCTTGTCGGCCTTCTCATATTCTTTCCGAAAGATCAGGTCCCGCACTTCCGTCAGTGCTCCGGCCGCTTTGGGGTTGTCGTTCCGGTAAGGTGATCCGCCCCAGATGGTCTCTTCATTGAGCTGGATCTCCTCTTCCGCGGGCTTGCCATAAACCATTGCCCCCAGCCTCCCGTTGCCCAGGGGAAGCGCTTCCTCCCAAACGGTCGCTGGCGTGTCATACCATAGTTTCAAATTCTGTGCGTGCAGATAAGTAGCAAATAGGAAAATCAGTGTCGTGATATAAAGTTGTATCCTGCTCATCACTTTTATTTTATTTGAATACTTTTTTTCTTTCCACTATGGGTAATTGTGACTGCTGTTTCATTTCCATCAGTGTCTCTTTCTGTGTCAGGCTTCACCAATACCAGTCGGAAGTTCCTTGTCTGTTTCATCCCCGGGAAAGCACCTTTCCGCTCACCGATGGTGAAGACAGATCCTGCCTCATCCCATTTCAGCTCAATGGTACTGAAGAGGCCCTCTTCGTAGTGATAGTTGTCTCCTTCGTCTTCATAGAGCGTGAAGGATGTATCTTGCCCCGGATAGATGCGTATTTCTATGGGTTCGTCACTCTGCTCGGATGTGAACTGTCTGGCGGGTCCCATCGGAATGATGGATCCTGCCCTGACAAAGAGGGGGATGGCGGTGAGATCGACAGGAACCTCAATGAATTGCTTTCCCTTCCAGCTCTATGCTGATCGTTTCTTCATTTTCAATGACCTTATAGGGGGTGTTGCCACCGTTTCCGTGTAAATCAACTCTTCCGGGTAGAGTGTCATTTCGGTTTAAAGAGGCATTGCAAAATTCATTTTCAGCTTATTTGCTCAGTATGGAGAGCATTTGATCGGCGTAGCGTTCACCCAGCATCCTGTAGCCTTCGGTGGAGAAGTGCAGCCGGTCCGGTCCCGCCTCACAGCCTGAGGAAGAGATGACAAAGCTGTTGGGGATCACTTCAGGCAGCGTCTGGATGATCTCGTTCATGGATGCACATACTCTCTACCGCTACGTTAATGACACCCACCGTGATGTGGGAGGGTAGCTCGGCAGTCATTTTCCGTCCGAAAAAGTCAACCGGACCGAGGCCGGTATGGCAACGCACGAGTGGCGGGGTGGCTTTGTACCACTTCCCTTTTATCCGTCCCAGCTCGGGACAGTCCACAGCCTGCAACACCCTGAAGCGGTCATCGATACCTGTAGTATCTTCTGGTTTAAACCGCACGTGGCCCTCCATGTTCGACTGTCCCAGGCAAAGGTAGACATGCATCTCTTCCTTCTGTGTTTCAAACTGAATCAGGTAAGTTTTGACCACACCGTTGAAGTCAAATTCCACCTTCGCACTGCCCGTGGGTGAGTCGGCCTGCGTTACCTTCACTTTCACCTTCTTGTGATCGGATGAGGCGGAGACAGTAGGCACCGTTGTTGTTCCGGCAGGAAGCTTACAGGTGGTCTCATACAGGTTATAACCTACAATACCATTGGCATTGGTCGATCTTACCGGTGTTTCAGGCAGTTCCACCTTTTCCCCGTTAACAGCAATGGTGACCGATGGAACTACCGGGGGTGCAATTTTCTTCTTTTTTGAACTGAAGCCGAGTCCGATCAAATCGAAGAGCTCGGCCGACTCCTCACCTTCGGCTACCAGGAATAGGGCATGCTTCTTGTCGAGATGATCCACATAGCGGGCTACATCGATGGAGAACCGAGTCATTTTCTGTGCAGAATTGGCCGGGACAACAATCTCCCCGATTTTCGTTCCTTTCCAGGTTTCATTCTCCCAGGGGCCATCCAGCCACACGTTGACCTTGAATGCTTTCGATGTCCTGGGTGTAAGGAAGAGGTTGAATGTTGTGTTGTTCCCTTTTTGGGTACCCTTGAATGCTTTCAGCCCTTTGGTATCTTTCTTGAGCCCGCCAAAACCGAAGTACTTGTATCCGATGATATTTCCGTTCTTCACATTGCCAATGGGCATATGGTTATTCCAGATATCCCATGCGTCCTGCTGGATCGATATATCTGAAAGATAACAGGCATATCCTGCCGAGTAATATTGATAAGGGTCGAGTCCATAGATGTGGAATCCTTCCGAGGTGACCTCCGCACCCTGGTATTCTCTTCCCTTGTTGTCTTTGGCGTGCCATATTTGGTCGTCGGCATAGGGATTGTAAGCCCTGATGGTGACCATTCCTCCTTCCGACACCGGTTTTTCATCCCATTCCACCTTGATGGGAGCCACCATCGGCTGGCGTGCAAAGCCGAAACCTCTCGGGGGCCTGTGGTAAAAGACGTACCACTGATCGTTGATCAATTCGATGCTGCCATGCGTGTTGTGACCGGCATAAGAAGTCTCGATGGCCGATCCATCCCTGTTGAGTACCGGAGCGCGTGAATCGACCAGCACGCCGCCGCTTCTCCAGGGGCCCAGGGGAGAGTCGCCTACGGCATAGCGCAGGGTGGAGTTGGAGCTTTCAACACCATATTCCGGTCCGGAGTAGCCACTGAAGACGGTGACATACTTATTCCCCACCTTGCGGATGGAGGATGCTTCAAAGAAGTTAAAGGTTCTGAGATCCTGATCAGGATAGATCTTGGGGTAGGTGGTGCCCTCCGGGTCGCGGATCACGCCATATCTGGAACTGGCAGGAATGAAGTAACTGATCACCTCCGTTCCCGGTCTGAGGGAATACATGGTTTTCTGATCCAGCTGGGCGGCCAGTGATCGCTGAAAGCCCCAGTATCCGTAAGCCCTGAATCCAATTTCATAATCGGGATCATTCGGATCGTCAATATATTCAATATAGACGGCAGGGTCAAAGCCCATGATACTTCCAGGAATGGTACTTTTACCGTCTTCGGTTAGGTTGATGGGGGCAAAAGGACCGTCGGGGCGGCTGCCCTTGGCAACCATCGCTTCTCTGCGCGGACCACGGCTGTGCGGATAAAGGTAGTACTCTTTTGTTCCATCCTTTCTTTTCACTTCCACCAGGTCGGGTGCATACATTACGTCCCACTGACCATCCACCTGATAGGTGAAGATAGGGCCTTCGTCGCGCCACTGGGAGAGATCCTCCACAGGTGCTGACCACATCCTGATGTCCGGTCCGCAATAACTGGTGAAACGTACATCGTGCGAGCCGATAATATAGGCCCGGTATTTGCCCGGATTGTCGGGATCCTCAAAGACACGGGGTTCCCCGTCGGGCAGATGCTCCCAGAGTGGCAGATAGGGGTTTCCAGCTCCATGGTGTACGAATTTCTTATTTGGACTGTATGGCGGGGTTGGATTGTTTTGTCCCGAAACCACAGCAGTTGAAAAGAGAAACAGTGCAATGCAGAGCATCATCAGTTTCTCCCTTTTCGCAATAAATTCTGATTTTTTCATCAATATTCAAATTATCATATGATACAATTATCTGTTTTCATCTCATTGGTTTATCTCATTTTCACCAACTTATTGTCCGGGATCTTTCGGTTGCTTTCGGGCGGGCCCAGATAGCTGGGTTTCAAGCCGCCGGTGTCGATCACTATTTTTTGCAGCACAATACCCGGATCCAGTACCCGATAGCGGAGGGTATGGATGCCGGGCCTGGTGATGCTGTGGCGGGTGGCCGACCGGATGATATGCTCTGCCTGCCACTGTCCCAGTTCACCACGGTAATGACCGTTGAAATTGACCCGCTGCGGAGCCTCTCCATCGAAGGAAACCTCATAGCGCAATCCTTTGTTGTCGTTGAAGTTGAGGGTTGGGGCCAGCAGCAATT
>JBDKRY010000059.1:0-7140 GCA_039683155.1 Proteiniphilum sp. | reverse complement strand
ATTTACAAAAGATTTAAACGAGGGATTCAGGGAGAATGGTGTTACCACTGCGGTGGTTGCCATGAATGACGGTTTGCACCGCTATGATTATCCCGGAGACGTAGTGTGTGAGGTTGAGCAGAACGTGATGGCATCCTATATCAGCGCTGCTGAATATCTGAATTCGAACAACTTCGATGCAGTGATTGTACAGCATGAATTCGGCATCTATGGCGGTCAGGACGGAATACATATTATTCAGCTGCTGAAGCGTCTGCGCATCCCCGTCATCACCACACTGCATACCGTACTCGACGATCCCACGGAGAACCAGAGGAGGGTAATCAATGAACTGGCCAACATCTCGCAAAAACTGGTATGCATCTCCCGAAAAGGAATAGAGCTGCTGTGGACCATTTACGGTATCCCCCCATCCAGGTGCGTGCATATTCACCACGGAGTACATCAATATGACACCAAAGATGTCTTCAGCCTCAGGAAGAAGCTGGGGGTGGAGAATAAGAAGGTGCTGTTAACCTTTGGCCTTCTCTCCCGGAACAAATCTATCGAGGTAGTTATCAATGCATTACCGGAAGTTGTAAAAAAATATCCCAACACGGTCTATATCGTGCTGGGGGCTACCCACCCTCACGTGGTGAAGCATGAGGGGGAGGATTACAGGCTCATGCTTATCAGGCTCGTGAACAAGCTGCAGCTGGAAAAAAATGTGATCTTTATCAATCGGTTTGTCACCAACGATGAGCTGTTTAGTTACCTGGAACTGTGTGATATATATGTGATTCCTTATTTGGGAGAAAAACAGATCTCATCGGGGACACTCATCTATACCATGGGTGCGGCCAAACCCATCATTTCAACTCCCTTTTGGTATGCCAGGGAGATGCTTGCCGATGAGAGGGGGTTGTTGTTCGGCTTCAGAGATTCAGAACAGCTGAGTGAAAAGATCAATGATCTTCTCTCCGATGAGGAAAAACGAAAAACCATCGCACAAAATGCATTCACCCTGGCTAAAGAATGTTATTGGCCAATGATCAGTCAGCAATATTATGATCTGGTTGATCGTATGATTGTGGAGGACAACATCAGAGCCCTCTCAGAGCCGGCACGGGTCATTGAATCGAAGTTTGTCCTCCCTCCCATCAAGATGGATCATCTCCGTGTGCTGACGGACTACACAGGAATCCTGCAACATGCCAAATTCAATGTGCCTGACCGCAATCACGGTTACTGTACCGACGACAATGCCAGGGCACTACTCTTGTCGGTGATGTTGCAGAACGAGGTGCAGGATGTGGATGAAGTAAACCGCCTCACCATTATCTATTTGTCGTTCCTTGATTATGCCTACAATCCTGTAACGGGGAAGTTCAGAAACTTCATGAACTACGAGAGACAGTGGCTGGACAAGGAGGGGTCGGAAGACAGCATTGGCCGAACGGCGTGGGCCCTGGGATACACCTCTGCCTACACCAATGTATGCAACTTTTATCATCACTCCAACTACCTGTTTGAGAAAGTGCTTGGGCAGATCGACTCATTAAAGCATCCCCGGGCATTGTCATATGCCATACTGGGGCTGACTCATCATACTAAAGTACACGAAGAGCCGGCAGTGATTAAAAAGCTAGTGCAAAGTACAAAAAGACTTTATGCATTTTTTGATCAAACCATTCACAACGAATGGCTTTGGTTCGATGACCAGGTGAGCTACGCCAACAGCCGTATTCCTCACGCCATGATTCATGCAGGGATGCTGCTAAAAGAGGAACCACTCATACAACGGGGACTGAAGGTGCTGGACTGGCTGATTGAGAAACAGTTCATCAACGGTATTTTTTCCCCTATAGGCAACAACGGATGGCTCACCCCCCAGGGAAAGGTTACCTTCGATCAGCAGCCACTCGAAGCCAATGGCATGATTGATGCCTGTCTGCAGGCTGAGGAATACGTGAAGGACGGCACCTATGCCGATTATGCCCTGAAGGCGTTTTACTGGTTCACCGGGGAGAACGACTGCGGACAGCCTCTGTATGATTTTGCCACGGGCGGCTGTCGCGACGGCCTCCATTCATCCGGTATAAACCTGAACCAGGGGGCTGAGTCAACTATCTCATGGCTGATGTCATTGATGAGTATTTCTTTCTATCTTCGCAACAAAAACAATGTACTGGTATGATACAAATGTACCGACATCCCATCCAAATAGTACCCTCCTCGAGGCGGACACTGGTCCGCCCCTTTATACCGGGGCGCAAGTCACAGGTCGACCATATCCTGTTAAGAACATTCTCGATCCCGCAAAGTGAACGTCATCGTATCCTCGAAAGCATCTATGAAAGGATAGAAGTACCTGCGGAGATATTCCGACAGATATTTCTGAAACATTATGGACACATCGAGCACCGTATCCCCACAAATATGGAGCTGACCGATGAGGATAAACGATTCATTGGTTCATTCTTCACCCAGCAATATGCGCTGGAATCTACCGCCCTCTTTAATCCTTCCATCGTACCGCATCCCGTGCAGGACAAAGAGGGAGTGCTCCGGTTTATCATCAGCCTCAGGGCTGTCGGAGAGGGACATATCTCCTCCATCACCTTCATGGAAGGAGAAATCGATGCCGATTGTCATATCACCGTCGCGGATAATTCTCCCGTCATCTACGAGCCGGAGCGTACCCAGCATTATTACGAGAAGAAGTCGTTCATCAAGAAAGCACATGAGCTGGGCATCCTGACCAGTTTGAACAGACCATTGCTGGAAGGTATGCCTGATGAGTTCTCCTACGAGGAACTCACGAAAGTCATCAACCGAACCTTCAAGGAGAATATCACCGTCAGCACGGAAGAGCTGGAGGCCTCAATGAACAATATCCGGTCGCTGGCACTCTCTAACTTCTCGCTGTATTTTCCCACGGAAAATATTTCCGAACGGGCCATCTACCCGGCCTCACCCTCGCAGAGCAACGGGCTGGAGGATGCCCGTTTTGTACGGTTCACCCACGATGATCAGAGCATTACCTATTACGCTACCTTCACCGCTTACAATGGGAAGACCATCATGCCGGAGATGCTGGAGACTGAGGACTTCAAGAAGTTCAGAATTTCGACGATGAACGGTCCGGCAGTAAGCAACAAGGGGATGGCCCTTTTTCCCAGGAAGATCGACGGGAGTTACATGATGCTGGGACGTCAGGATAATGAATCGCTCTATATCATGAAATCGGATAATCTCTATTTCTGGTATGATTATCAGCCGTTGCTGAAACCGACCTACGAGTGGGAGCTGATACAGATAGGCAACTGCGGCTCACCCATCGAGATTGAAGAGGGGTGGCTGGTGATCACACATGGTGTGGGGCCTGTCAGAACCTATTCGCTGGGAGCGCTGCTGCTCGATAAGGAAGATCCGCTGAAGGTGATCGGCCGGTTGAAAGAGCCGTTGCTCTCACCCTCGAAAGAAGAGAGCAACGGATATGTACCCAATGTAATCTACACCTGTGGGGCGATGGTCGTGAACCGTACCCTGGTGCTGCCCTATGCCATCGGGGACGTGATGACTACCTTTGCCACCATCCACCTGGATGAGTTGTTGGAGGAAATGAAGAAATAAGAAATGAAAATTGCAATGCTCTCCCCCATCGCCTGGCGCACACCTCCCGAACACTACGGTCCATGGGAGCTGGTCACGTCCCTGCTGACCGAGGAGTTGGTAAGAAATGGGATCGAGGTAACTCTTTTCGCTACTGCCAATTCAGTGACGTCAGCCACATTGAGATCGGTCTGTCCCAGGGGATATGAGGAGGACCGGAGTATCGACGCCAAGGTGTGGGAGTGTCTGCATATCTCCCACTGCTTCGATCACGCCGGTGAGTTTGACATAATCCATAACCAGTTCGATTTTCTGCCCCTGACCTATTCGGGATTCACCGATACACCGGTCGTGACGACCATTCACGGTTTCTCGTCGCCGCGTATCCTTCCGGTCTATCAAAAGTACAATCGTCATACCCACTATGTGTCAATCAGTGATGCAGACCGTTCACCCGAACTCGATTACATCGCCACCATCCACCACGGCATTGATACAGGCAACTTCACATATAATGCCGATCCAAAGGGAGATTATATGCTCTATTACGGCCGTATCCACCCCGACAAGGGAACCAGAGAGGCGGTGGAGATTGCGCAGGCACTGGATATGCGTTTAATCATTGCCGGGATCATTCAGGATGAGGATTACTTCAACATCCATGTGAACCCTTTTTTAAAAGAGGGAAAGATTGAATATATCGGCAGTATAGGAGATGAGAGACGGGACAGTCTGCTGGGCAATGCCCGGCTGCTGCTTCATCCGATCAGCTTCAGTGAGCCTTTCGGCCTCTCGGTCGTGGAGGCGATGGCCTGCGGCACCCCGGTAGTAGCGTTCAACAAGGGGAGCATGCCCGAGTTGATCAGGGATGGAGTGAACGGCTTTCTGGCAGAGAACAGGGAGGAAGCCATGGAAAAGATTAAAATGATAGACACCGTCAGCCGCCGCAACTGCAGAGAGCATGTTGAGAAACACTTCAGCAAGGAGATCATGACGAAGCGGTATATCGATGTATACAACCAAATTTTAAACCGTTCCTGACAACAAACGGACTTCATGACACTCCATTGCGGTGATCACCCTCGCCCTTCACTTTGCTCATGTCTAAAATCCATAAGACGACACCCACGATCACCACCACGATGGTGATGATGGGAAAGAAACCCAAAATATATTCCCAGCCTCTCCAGGCACCAAACAGGAGATAGGCGGCAGCCAGCATTATTCCGGCCAACACCGCTAACAGGTTTGCCGTTCTCTTTTTCAGTCGCGTCATAATTTAAATCTGTTCCAAATAATTTTCGGATTCAAAAATAGATGATTTTTTGGAAAGAACAGCCAATACTTGGGATATATTTGAACATTCCTCTCCCCTGGCGTCATTCCGATTGATTTACAGCCCCTCAGTTTATTCCTGATTCGCTGTAATTGTACCTGTTTTACTGAAAAAAGTATATCTTCTCAAACATATTATCTTTACAACTGTTTATAATTATATTTCAAACAACCGGAAAAATATGAAAAACTGGATCATTGAAGCGGCAATTCTGGCCGCCGGATTGGTATTGACAGGCATCTTACTGAACGCCGGCATCAACAACTTTAAAGACCGTGATCGCGTGGTTACGGTGAAAGGTCTTGCCGAGACAGAGGTTCAGGCCGATAAAGTGATATGGCCGCTGATGTACAAGGATCTGGGTAACGACCTGACAACACTCTACACCAATATTCAAACAAAAAACAAAACCATTGTCGATTTTCTGCAGGCCAACGGCATCAGCCGGGAAGAAATCAGCGTGGCGCCTCCCGAGATCATCGACATGGAAGCAGAGCGCTACGCGGCACAAACGCAGCATCCCTATCGGTACAACGCCACCTCGGTGATCACCGTCACCTCCGGTGAGGTAGAGAAGGTGCGGAAACTGATCTCCGAACAGACCGAATTACTGAAACAGGGCGTGGCCATTACCGGTGGCGATTATCGCTACAATACCCTGTATGATTTCACCGGACTGAACGACATTAAGCCGCAGATGATTGAAGAGGCTACCAAGAACGCCCGGGCGGCCGCTGAAAAGTTCGCCATCGACTCAGGCAGTAAGCTGGGTAAGATCCGCAACGCTTCTCAGGGGCAATTTACCATTACCGACAGGGATGCCAATACCCCCTTCATCAAAAATGTGCGGGTAGTGACTACCGTAAACTACTATCTCAAAAATTAAGACAGCATCAACACGGGACAACTGCTTATCAAAGACAAAGTGTAACGACACGTAAGTCGTCATCATTTCAATGTCATAGCGAGAACCGCTTTCCCTCTTTCAGAAATGTCTGGTATCTCTCCTGGTTGAAACTGTAATAGAAAGCACCCCGTTTAGAACTTCCCTTGTCTTTCACCTCCAGCTTATCGAGCAGATCCATCGTGGCCAGCTTCTTGCGGAAATTCCGCTTATCCTGAGGCATCTGGTAGATCGCCTCGTAGAGGTCCTGCAATGCAGGAAGTGTGAACTTATCGTCAAAGAAATGAAAGATGACAGGTTCTGTCGAAACTTTGTACTGAAGTAGTGTGAGGGCATTGCGAACCATCTCGTTGTGATCGAAAACAAGCCGGGGCAGCTCTTTGATGTTGATCCACCGGGCATCAAACTTTCGTGCCAGCGAGGTGTTGAATTTCTCTATCTGCACCAGTGCATAGAAAGCGACGGATATCACCCTGTCGCCTGTGTCACGGTTGACTTCTCCGTACGCTCCCACCTGCTCCATATAGATGTTTTCCTGTTGTGTGTAGCGGTACAACACTTTTTCGGCAGCCTGTGTAAGACTCTCGTTCTCCTCCATAAATCCGCCCATGAGTGACCATTCGTTTTTCAACGGTTCCACAGGACGACGGGTGAGCAGCAGGTGAAGTTCTTTTTCCCGGAAACCAAAGATAATGCAATCAACGGCAATCAGAAAATGAGCGTTGTTTTGGTAATAAGTAGTTAACATAGTCATTGCAAGGTATGTAAACGGTTAAAAAGAAGTTGGAAGCGGGATACCCCGATGTGTACCTGCTCCCAACCAAAATAAGTAAGTACTGCGTTACAGTTTGCGTGCGCCGTCGCTGATCACCACGTCGTACACTTTAGGCTCATGCCCGTATTTTGCGCCAAACTGCTTTTTGGCATCCCGAATGAACGAATCATACAGTGCATCCTTTACCAGGTTGATAGTGCATCCGCCAAAGCCTCCTCCCATCACGCGTGAACCGGTTACACCATGCTCACGGGCAATATCGTTGAGAAAATCGAGCTCTTCGCAACTTACTTCGTAGAGCTTACTCATGCCGTGGTGTGTTTCGTACATTTTCTCACCCACCGTTTCATAATCACCGCGCTTCAGGGCATCACTCACGTCCCTTACGCGCTGTGTTTCTTCAATCACATATTGGGCACGCATAAAATCTTCTTCCGAAATGTCTTCTTTCACTTCGTTCAGCATCTCCATCGATGCGTCGCGCAGAAATTCCACTTCGGGGTGACGTTTGGCGATGGTGCGTGCAGCATG
>JBDKRY010000058.1:0-2859 GCA_039683155.1 Proteiniphilum sp. | reverse complement strand
AATCAACTTGTCCTCATTGCCTTCTATACATTCTCTGAGAATCACCTGGTGATGGTCCACAAAGTCTTTGTACTCTTGTTTGATTGTGTAACCACCTGAACCAACAACGGGCAATGCTGCATCTGATACGTTGAGCCTCTTCAAAGCTGCATACTCTTCTAATGTCGGTTCGAATCGCATCGGGTACGTTTCCCCGCGTACTTTTAATATTCCATCCCCCTGCTGGCATCCCATCAGGTCTTCGGTTTCACTGTCAGTAAGATGGAAGTAGGCTTTGATCGGTCCCACATTATACGGCTCCAGTGTAGCACCCATTACAATCGAGATGGGTATATTAGCTTTGAATTCTTCATCCACGCTGTTTCTTGACAGGTCGCTAGGGTTTTGAGTCAGCGGCCAGAAAAACACCCCGTAAGACCTCCCAAGCGCCACACCGTCCATTATAAAACCGTTGAGATAATCATTCTGAAGGAATATACGTGCCTCATCGATCACAATTATAGTTTCTTTATCCTGCTGTACCTGATACCGATTTCCTAGAATGCCTGTGACCAGGACGTACATCGCATCTTTGATTTCCTCATCCACTCCGGATATGTCGAAGACAATCAGGTCTTTTGAGTAGTCTATGGGCGCTGTCATTGGCTGGTTCAAATAGCTGTAAGTTCCGTTGGGTCCTATAGCCGCCGTCTTTCTCCAGAGTGCTTCAGCGGTCTTTCTGGTATTCGCGGAAAGGCTTTCGTCGTTCATATCCGCCCCCCAGATGTCATGAAGCCCGCCGAGTAACGGACACTCCTTCTTGAAGGTTTCAGGTTTCAGCCTGTCGATTCCCGCCTTAGTATAGAATCTATGTACGGTTTCCTCGATGTACCCCTTCATTGTGTTTTTGTCGCCGATGTCAGACAGCCATGCAGTGAAGAACGCCTTTAACAGCCTCACATGCTTATGATACGCCTTAGTGGCTGCTTGTGCAGAATTTCCCATCGCAACCGGATCGAAAACAATCTGCATCGGGTTTATCGGGCTTCCGGTTTCCCCTATGTAGATCACCGTTGCCCGATCTCCCATATGTTCGGCTAATGCCAGGAAGTTTTCTAACTCGTGTTTTGGCGTAATTACACACCCCCTGCAATTGTAAAAATCAATTGCTCGCCATAGGTGCATTGCTGCCGTTAGTGATTTGCCGGAGCCAGTAGGCCCGAAATAAATTCTATGCCTTGAAGGTATTGCTTTTTCGTTGATTACAACATCAGCGCCCGTGGTTCTGTCCTTTCCGAATAGCATTCCTTCATCGTCTATAGTTGGATTGATGGAGGTTGAAGTGCACAGAATCGCTGCAGTATCCGAATGAATGACGACCTGGAAACGATCATCCGATGCGGGGTAAGGCCTTGACGCTAGGAAAGCCTGGAGCATTAGCTCGTATGGAATGCTATACTCGATTAGTTCAGACTGTAGGACCCCTAACACCTTCGCCTCTGTCGTGAATACCTCAGTTTCACCACCCATCAGCGTAATAATAAAACTCGCGTTGTAGGAATTTTGCGAATAATAATATGTTTCGTCGTACGTCGCTTCGATGTCCTTCTTCTCATTTTTAAGTTGCAGATCTTCTATTGAACCTTCGGTGTGCGCCTGTGCGTTTTTCTGGTCAATTGAATTGCTTATGTACGCTTCTTTCAGGTCCCTGCTCATCTGAACCCGTGGGATTTTCACAATGCCAGTGCATAGCTCCACCCTGGCGCCTTCATTGGTGAGCGCCATTATCCTTTCCATAGCTATTTCGTTCATGCCTGGGGGTATTCCATCAACGTCTTCCTCGGTGAGCCCTCCAACGATGCACCTAACGTAAGTTAGGCCATCAATCAACAGATGTGTATCAAAAACTTCCAGAATATCCGCGGCTATGAGCTTCTGCACGTCTTCCTCTTCTTGCTTTTCGATGTAATCAGTTTCAGCGTCCATTTTAGAGAGCCTGAACCCTCTAAAGTGGTCTTTCATGTATGTAACTGGATTAATTATTTTCAAAACATCACCCTCTCGCTTACCGATTCCCTGAATATTTTCTGCAGCTGCCTCTTGTTCTCAATCAAAGCAGGCCTCAAATGCGCTCTCTTCATATTCTCCATGATGCCGTCGACTAGCGACCCTTTCGCAATTTCAGCCTGCGTGATATTGTCGTGTTTCCCGAGACCGATCATCGCGTAATGCTTGAAAGTTGTGGTTTTTGAATCATCTTTCAATATTTTTTGTATAATGCTGTTCATATGCTGCGCCCGGTCCTTGCTTCCGGCTTTATTTGCGATTTTCAAAAGAAAGTTGATAATTTGTTTCCTGGGGTTGCGTTTCGAGGTTGCAACCATTTTGAACATCTGGTCATTGTGCAAACCATCGACAAGCCCCTTCATGAACATTCGGTGGAGTTGTCTTTCTTGATCCGTTAGTTTTTTGGGGTTGAGGTCCACGTAGACGCAGTAGTGACCGTTTTCGAATTCCACAATACCATGGTCATGAATTTTTTTCACCGGGTACAACCAGGCTAACACCTTCTTTCCCGTGGTCCATTTGTTGAACTTGTGATTCCCCATTTTTTTGTCAATCCTGAACCAAAAATGGCGCCATGTTTTATCGGCTCGCCTGGGATACAGACCGCAATATTTCCACCACAGCGCAGCGCCACACACTGAACACACTGCTAAAGCTGCCTGGGTTCTCGGTGGCTGGACTTCGTTGAGAAGTTTCCAAGCAGGAACCGCAGAAAGCCCGCCTAAAAAAGTTGTAATTTTGAACCAATTTGAGCCGGGATTGGTGTAATCACTCTCTTTGTGTTTTCGGATAATTCGGGGACCTGAATGTTTT
>JBDKRY010000057.1:0-5409 GCA_039683155.1 Proteiniphilum sp. | reverse complement strand
CCGATCTAATAGCGGATTTCATTTTCTCATTCGCTTCCAATGCCCAATCGTAGCCGTATGGGTCACAGCTAAGTCTCCTGTAATCGGCAAGGCGAAGGTTATGCACCATGTTTCCACTACCGACGATCAGCACACCCTTCCGGCGAAGTTCACTGATTTCTTTGGCTAAGTCGTAATGATATTGTGCCGGTTTCGTGTAGTCGATACTCATCTGAATGACCGGCACATCGGCATCTGGATAGAGATGTTTGATCACGCTCCATGCACCGTGGTCGAGACCCCAATTGTAATCGAGTTCCACCCGGGTCTTCGTGATCATCCCCTGGGTTTTGTTTGCCCACTCGGGGCTACCCGGCGCCGGGTATTGCACTTCATATAGTTGACGGGGAAAGCCGCCAAAATCATGAATTGTTTCTGGTGACTGCATCGCGGTCACAAAAGTGCCTTTTGTCTCCCAATGGGCCGAAATACAAAGGATAAGTTTGGGTCTCACCAGTGATCGTCCCAATTCCCGGAATGAAGCCACAAACCTGTTTTCCTCGATGGCATTCATAGGACTGCCGTGGCCAAGGAACAATACCGGCATTTTATCGGTATACCCCCATGGGGATGTTGTATTATGAATATCTTTGAGTGTCATTGCGTATTGACAAAAAAAACGAAAAAAGACCGTCTCATTAATAGGAAGACAGCCTTTTTCTTGTAAAAATTACTGAAAAAATCAGAATCTAAAGCCTACCGAAAGATATGCATTTTGATTCTTAACATTTCCGTTATCCGCGTTTGAAATATTCACCAATCCAAGGTCCCAGCCCAGATCAAGAAGGAACGAACCAAATTCGGCGCCCACGCCAAGTCCTAAGCCTGCGTCAAATGCATCATATTGTCGGACTTCATCTCCAAAAATATCATCAACGTCCCATTCCTCGGATAAATTCCCCACATCCACTTTTCTGCTTCCACCTACTCCGTAAGCTATATAAGGACCGGCATGTAAAACAATACGTGTTGCGGGAGTAATATCTGCTTTATAAGCGTAGTGCACGGGAATTTGCAGATACATTAAATTCTCCGTATATTCAACATCGAGAGAGGTATTCTCTGCTTTGAAACCTTTGGTGGTAAAAAACAAACCTGTCTGGATAGCTGAACTTGGCATAAACTCATAATCGAGTGCCAGCCCCACGTTAAATCCTATCTTCGGATTTTGATCGTCTACCTCATCGTCATAAACCAGATTCGACATATTTACCCCACCTTTGATGCCCAAATTCACTTGCGCACTTACGGCGGTTACCATGGTAAGCATTACCACGACTGCTGCTAATTTCATTTTTTTCATCATACAATCAATTTAATCAATTCGTTTGTTTTGAAAATTAAGTTTTGAATATTTATCATTCAAAACCTTATTTAAAACAGTTTTACGGCTTATTTGTTCAGAAAAACCATTTTTTGTGTTGTAAAAGGAGGGGAACAATTGTTTTCGGTTTACTGTTTCACGGGTAAAATGTGTCCTGTTTATACATACGTCAACTCGAAGGGGGAAGTGGCAAAGAGCTTCTCCGCCATCTCCTTCACTTCTTTTGATGTCAATGCATCAATCGTCGAAAAGACCTCCTCCAACGGAGTGTAATCGTGAAAGTGCAGGTATTGCTTCGCCATGGAGAGGGCACAGTTTTCGTTGTTTTCTGACGCAATGCCCAATTGACCTTTCCACTGTTTTTTGACCAGCGAAAGCTGCATGGGAGTCAACCCGGTTGTCATCACTTTGTCGATCTCTTTTCTGATCAACCGGATACATTGTTCCCTTTGTTTCGGATCACAGGCAAAATAAACCGAGAACAGACCGGTATCGGAATAGAGCGTAACGTTTGATTCCACATTGTATGCCAGTCCGTGCTTCTCCCGGAGCGAAACATTGAGCCGGCTGTTCATGCTTCCTCCTCCGAGGATATTATTGAGCATAAATAATGCATATCGTTGGGGATGATGCATGGGAAGCGCGGGCCACCCCATCATCACATGTGTTTGTGCCGTATTCTTTTCCATCCTCTTTACCTGAGGTGCAAAGGTGTCGGGCGATACTCTCTTTTTGGGAGGTATTGTCTCCTGCATCACCGAAAAGTACTTTTCCACCTGGCGGACCACTTTCTCAAAAGTCGTTTTCCCAAAAGAGAAAAATACCATTTCTGAGGGATGATACTGTCTCGCCATAAAACGAAGAATACTTTCTTTATTGAAAGATTGCAGAGTCTCCGGTTCGCCCAGTATGTAGTGCCCCAGTTCGTGCCCGGTATAGAGCATATTTTCAAAATCATCATCAATGAGTTCCGAGGGTGTGTCATGATAAGAATTGATCTCATCGAGAATAACCTCTCTTTCCAACTCTATCTGACGCGGAGAAAATGTAGAATGAAACAGGATATCACTCATTAATTCCACGGCACGGGGAAAATATTCCTTCAGAAAGGTGGCGTAAAAAAAGGTTTCTTCCTTCGTGGTGTATGCATTTAATTCTCCTCCCACATTCTCCATCCGGTTGGCAATATGATGCGCTTTCCTTTTGGTTGTTCCTTTAAAGAGCATGTGCTCCACAAAATGAGCCATTCCGAACTCATCGGGATATTCATCACGGGCACCCGTGTTGACCACGATGCCGCAATAGGATATTTCGGAAAGAAAAGGGCGATGGATAATACGAAGGCCGTTCGGCAAGGTATGGATCTGTATCATTTTGGGGATATCTGTTTCTGTGGTCGTTGCATATATTTAGCTTTCTGTTCCGGCGTTAACCGCTCTATGGTATAACGCAACATGGTTCTTGGCATCAGCCTGTAATGGCGGTCAAGAAAATCGATGAGAACTGCTTCATTGTGCTTCCCTGTTTCCCGGAGCATCCAGCCACATGCCTTGTGAATTAAGTCATGTTTATGTGAGAGGAAAAATTCTGATAAACGCAGGGTGTCCGCAAAATCGTTGTTCCGGATGAAAGCCATTGTCGAGACCACCGCTATGCGTTGTTCCCACAACAGATTGCTTTGTGCCAGTGTGTATAACAACGAGCGATCTTCTTTGTGTTTCAGCCATTCTCCAATAATTTGGTGACTCGACAGATCCACCAGGTCCCAGTTGTTGATGCAATGGGTATGGGCAAGATAAAAATCAACAATCTCCTTGCGCCTCAAATCATCAGCTTTCTGAAACTTAGCCACCAGGATCATAAGTGCGCACAGGCGGCACTCATGCCAATCATCGTTCAGGAGCAATCTGAGTTCGTGGAAAGGTATATCTTTATGAATTTTAGCCACTTTACGCGTTTCCGGGACAGTACATCCGATAAACAGATCTCCCTCGCCGTATTGTCCCTTTCCGGTTTTGAAGAAATGCTTCGAATGTGCTGCTTTTTCAGGATTTCCAAAAGTAAAGAGCTGTTGTTTTATTTTTTCTGCCGTCATTTTGTAAAAAGTAGCCATGTCAGGCCTTGACAGTGACTGTCCGATTCGTCCCATACCTTCAGCGCACGCAGTCCACTGCAACTCCTGATTCACCTTGTAGAAACAGAAAAACGAGCCGTAGGACCCGTTTTCCGCTCTTCAGGTTGGACTTGAACCAACGACCCTCTGATTAACAGTCAGATGCTCTAACCGACTGAGCTACTGAAGAATGAGTTACATTTTTTAGTTCTTTACACTGCTCTTCCTCTTGGACTTGAACCAAGGACCCTCTGATTAACAGTCAGATGCTCTAACCGACTGAGCTAAGGAAGAATATATCACTCTGTGCCGAAAAGCGATGCAAAAGTAGCATATTTTTCTGAATAAACCAATATCACACAAAAAAAGTTAGTCCGAATTTGCCGGTAATGCAACACCCGTCGACCGTATATCGACGTTTTCTTACAGGAGAGCACAGATCTCCTGCATCACATCCACCCTATTATCCGAAAGATCTATCCAATGAATCTCTTTATCTTTTCTAAACCAGCTGAGTTGCTTGCGGGCATAGTTGCGGGAATGTTGCTTTATTTTGTCGATGGCAAATTCAAGGGTACACTTTCCGTCGAAAAAATCGAAAAGTTCTTTGTACCCCACCGTATTTAATGAATTCAGATGCCTTTTGGGATAAAAACCTTTTGCTTCATCAAGCAGCCCTTCTTCCATCATCAGGGCTACCCTGCGATTTATCCGGTCGTATAACTCCCCGCGCTCCCGCATAAAACCCACTTTTACAATCCGAAACGGGCGCTCTTTTGTGGGGCCAGTGCGCAGGGAGGAATAGGGTTTCCCCGCCATGAGGCACACTTCCAGAGCATGAATCACCCGCTTGGGGTTTTTCAGATCCACCTTGTCATAGAATACCGGATCCAGTATCTTTAGTTGTTGCCGGATAGGATCGAGCCCCTCTTTCCGGTAAAGACGCTGCAGCTCTTCACGCAACGTTTCATCAATGGTGGGTATCTCATCTATACCCTTACACACTGCATCAATATACATCATGGAACCGCCTGACAGGATAACGACAGGGTGTTGCCGGAACAATTGCCCGAGCAGTGAGAGTACATGTTGCTCATACTCACTGGCACTGTAATAATCTTCGGGCGACAGGAACCCCACAAAGTGATGCTCCACACGCTGCAATTGTGCACGAGTAGGCGCCGCCGTCCCAATGGACATGCCCTTGTAGATTTGTCGGGAATCGGCCGATAAGACAGGACATCCCAGCTTTTCGGCAACCTGCAGGCTCCACGCGGTTTTACCCACTGCTGTGGGACCAAGCATGACAAGGAGTGTGGGTCTTATAGAGGAAATATGCAGTTGTTTTTTGATGGTAAACGCTTTTTATCCGGGTTGCTTACAGGTGAAAGTAACTGATTTACATACCCGGTATCAATACAGATCGGCGTTATCCTGTTCAACAGGAGTATCATCCAATCCTTCGAAACCTTCCTTATCCAACTCATCCAATTCAAAGCTTTCGTCGCCGTAAAAGGACTCACCCAAATCGAGGGCGACGCTGTCTGATTTCAGTTCTTCAAGCTGCATCTCCTGCTTTGGCGGCTCTCCCACAGACAGTGTGCAAACGGCTTTTTGCAGTTTTTTACCGGGAATCACTTCCGTTAATTCAATAAACAATGCCCGTTCGGTAAGATAATCAAAAACAAACATCAACTTTTCATTCTCATCTTCCAGATAATCGCTCAAAATGCACGTATCCATGGTAAGTGAATCTTCATCGGAATACGTGTCCATCTCTACCAGGGTAATCTCCTGCTTTTTTCTCCATTTATCGTCGCAAAGGAAGAAAGAAGCCATCTCTTTTTCACTAAACCCGGTGCAATCAATAATCGCCTGGTAGAAATCCAAAAAAGTGGCATCGCCGTCAATTTTTATTTCTCTTTTGAATTCT
>JBDKRY010000056.1:0-1679 GCA_039683155.1 Proteiniphilum sp. | reverse complement strand
CCCCATCTTCGAGAATGAAATCATCTGCCATTGCGGTAAAAAGGGATGCCTGGAAACAGAAGCCTCCGGGCTGGCCATTCACCGGATTGTACTGGAACGGATAGCCAACGGCGAGAGTACCCTCCTCACGGAAATGGTAAAAGACTTGAACAGGCTGACGCTCACCGACATCATCAAAGCCACCAACATGGAAGACCCCCTCTGCATCGAGATTGTGGAAGAAGTGGGATATAAACTGGGAAAATATATCGCAGGACTCATCAACATCTTTAATCCGGAGCTGGTCGTCATTGGCGGGCAGGTGGCCGAAACAGACGGCTTTATCATGCTGCCCATCCGCAGTTCTGTCAGGAAATACTCACTGAACCTGGTCAATAAAGACACCCAGATCGTAGCCTCCAAATTGAAAAATAAAGCCGGCATCATTGGTGCATGCATGATTGCCAGAAGCCGCCTCTTTGCGGAGTAAGTGTTAATTTATCACTTATTTTATTCTTCCTGTAGCATTTTCTCATTATTTATCCTATTTTTGCGAAGAATTAATTAAGGGAAATATGAGTAAAAAACATTTTGAAACATTGCAGATTCATGCAGGACAGGAGCCCGATCCGGTAACCGGTGCAAGAGCGGTTCCCATTTATCAGACCACAGCATACACCTTTAAAAGCGCTGAACATGGCGCCAATTTGTTTGGATTGAAAGAGTTCGGGAATATCTATACCCGATTGCAGAACCCTACCACCGACGTGTTCGAAAAGCGAATGGCCGCCCTCGAAGGGGGCGTGGCTGCTGTTGCCACCTCCTCGGGGCAGGCGGCACAGTTCATTGCCATTCACAACCTCGCTGCCGCAGGGGATAACATCGTATCCACCTCCTATTTGTATGGGGGGACATACAATCAGTTCAAAGTTGCCTTTGCCCGTATGGGGATAGAAGTACGCTTTGCCGACGGCGACAATGTGGACAGCATCGCTTCGCTCATCGACGAGCGGACAAAAGCCATCTATCTGGAAGTGATCGGGAATCCCGAGTACAACATCCCCGATTTTGAAGCCATTGTATCGGTAGCACGCAAACATGATATCCCGGTGGTTGTAGACAATACATTCGGGCAGGGAGGATATCTTTTTAACCCGATTGAATGGGGAGTCAACGTGGTGCTGCACTCTGCCACAAAATGGATCGGCGGCCACGGCACTTCCATGGGCGGTGTCATCATTGACGGGGGAAACTTCAACTGGGGAAACGGAAAATACCCGATGTTCAGTGAACCGTCGGAGGGCTATCACGGCCTTAATTTCTGGGAGGCTTTCGGTGATAAGTCGCCCTTCGGAAATATTGCCTACGCCATACGCTGCCGCGTTGAAGGATTGCGCGACCTGGGACCTGTAAACAGCCCGTTCAACTCATTCCTGCTTTTGCTGGGACTGGAAACCCTTTCGCTGCGCGCCGAGCGTACGAACGCCAATGCACTGGAACTGGCGCGCTGGCTGGAAAAACATCCGAAAGTGGAGAAAGTAAATTATCCGGGGCTGGAGAACAACAAGTATCATACCCTGGCAAAAAAATATCTGAAGAACGGCGGATATGGCGGCGTCCTCTCCTTCTTTGTAAAGGGGGATGTAACGCAAACGGCCAAGGTCATCGACAACCTCTCCATGATCAGTCACCTGGCCAAC
>JBDKRY010000055.1:0-5623 GCA_039683155.1 Proteiniphilum sp. | reverse complement strand
ACGGATGCTGTCTCACCCGGTTCAGCCTCCACCAGCAAAAGATACTTCTGCTGATCGGCTTCAGCAAAGCTGTAGGAGAGGGGACTGCCACTGTAACAGACCGGATTGTGCGCACCGCTAACACGATGCATCCGGTGCAGATGTCCCACTGCCGTATATTGAATCTGGGGAGGAATATTTTCGGTGAAAATGGCCTGCGTCCCCCCCACGTGGAGGATGGGCTTCTCCTCTTCCGGCTCTTCCGGCAATGGATCCCCTTTTTTAATCATAAACAGGTGGGTGACCAGTATATTTACCCCCCGGTTATCGCAAAATCGGTCGGACAGACTTTGCCATCTCTCCTGAAGCAGATTCCGCAACTCTTCCTCGCTATCTTCATGCCCGAGAAAAGTTTTCAACCGGTATTCGTTGGCATAGGGTGTTAGCAGAACCCGCAAGGGTACATCTGGTCCCGGAAGAAGCAGCTCCAGGAAACCCTCCTCGCTTTGCAGCACTTTCAGGCCAGATTCGAGCGAAAACGGCATCACAACCGAGTTAGGATAGCCTGCGAAGATTATTCCACACTCGCGTGCGAGGGGGTCGGGTGCTTCAATACGGTCGGGTGAATCATGATTGCCGGCAATAGCGATCACCGGACGGTGTCCGTTTGCCGTGAGCCTTTTCAGGGTTTTGTACAGCAGATCTATTGCCTCAGTGGGGGGATTGAAGGTGTCGAACAAGTCACCCGATACCAGCACGACATCTGTCTCTTCCCGCTCTGCGATTTCGCAGATTTCCTCCATCACCGCCTGCTGCTCTTCCAGGCGCGGGTAATCATCCAGTCGTTTACCTAGGTGCCAGTCGGATGTATGGAGTATTCTCATTTGATGCTCAGTTTTATCAACATGAGTCAGGATACATTCCATCAGATACCTGAGAGAATGATCCTGCCTATCATTTTTTAAGGTTGTAAAAATACAAATTTATATTGATTCCTCCGGCAGTCTGGTCAGGTTACTTCTTGGAAAACAATTCATCATTCATATCTGTAGTCTTCGGATTGAGCAGTGTCAGTTGCAGGAGGATTGCCAGGGCAACCGCTCCGATCATTACAATGAAGACCGTATTTATGTGGCCGGCATCCAGCGCCTTTCCTAATTCGTTGGTGATTACGGCACCTGCCGATATGCCCGCCAGGTTCATGAACCCGTAACCGGTAGCCCGGTAGCGTGACGGTACAAACTGGCATAAGATAGGCATATTATTCACATCGAAGATCCCGAAACCCAGTCCGAACAAAAGTGCTCCTGCAACGATCATGAACAATCCGTTCCCGAAACCGATCATCACTAATGCGGGAATGGTCAGCCCCAATCCGATCACACCGGTATAGATCCTTCCTCTCAATTGCTTTGTCACCCAACGGTCGGATATATAACCACCGACCAATACGCCGATCAATGATGCCATCGCCAGCGTCATAGTCGATAACGGCCCTGCCTGTTCCATACCCATATTGAGCGATTGCGAAAACAGGGTCGGCAGCCAGTTTTTAGTCGCCCATCCCGGTAAACTCGGTGCGGAAAAGTAAAAGAGGATTACCCAGAAAGCAATATTGGAGAAAAGCATAACCAGCCCTTTTCCCATCGCACTTAATTCCTGCCTGACGGATCTTTTCCGGCTTGTATCGATCGTATAGGTCTTCTTTTCACGGAGAAAGGCAATCAATAGAAAACTATACATCATCCCGATAAGGCCAAAAGTATGGAAAGTAAACTGCCAGGAGGTTCCGGCTGCCAGGGTCGCTCCAAACCCTCCGAAAGCCTGTCCCAGGTAAATTCCGGAAGTGTGAAATCCAATGGCTAACGATCGCGTCTTCCCCTGATGATAATCAGCAATGAGTGAAAGTGCTGCAGGCACATAAAAGGCTTCGCTGATCCCCATAGCAGCTCTCAGCAAATACAACTGATCGATATTTTGGGCATATCCCATGCCAAGAGTTACCGCTGACCAGATAAAGAGGCTAGCCACAATTAGCCTTTTGCGGTCCAGACGGTCGGCGATGATCCCCGATACTGGACTCATGAAGGCGTATATCCACAGAAATACGGCCATCAGCCGCCCGAAGTTGGTGGCGGTAACCAGTTCCGCAATATCTTCCTCCATAAATGGTTTCATGGTGGCGAGCATCTGCCGGTCGAGATAGTTCAGCAGCGCCACAAACCACAGCATACCCACCACCAACCATGGGTAAGATTTTTTTGAGGTTAAATTCGACATGACCCCATCAGTTTAAAACTTCAATTGCACGTATTTGATCTTTTCGCGATTATAGGTATAGCTCACATGGACATTTCCTTTCTTATCCTGTATAATGGCGGGGTAGCTGAATTCACCAGAGGGCTGGTCTTCCAGATCTATCAGTTTTTCCCATATCTTGCCATCATACGAGCCAGCTATTGCCAATTTATTTCTCCCGGATGTGATTGGATTATAAACGATCAACTGCAAGCCGTTGGATAAGGTCACAGCATCTATGCCGGAGTTGTTGTTGGGCAGCTCTGTGGGTGTCAGTATCGACCAGGTTCTACCGTTATCATGAGACCAGGACTCTACCACTCTTTTGTTTTTCGAACGGCAGAGGATTTGAAAAGCTCCATCTTTATGGAACAATATGGAAGGCTGAATAGCGTCAAAAACGTTATTGTCGATCTCTATTTTTTCCCAGTCTGTCAGATCCTGGTTAGACATCTCCATGTATACATTCCATTTACCTACAATCTCTATACTGGTAGGATAAAGTATTTTTCCGCCTGGGATGATAACTGGTTTGTTTTTGATTGGCCCGAGACATCCGCGCGGAATAGTCTTTACAGTACTCCATGTGTTACCCTCGTCGGTCGATATTTTATATTCACCCCACCAGGTACGGGGACTCGGCCCCACTTTGTAGTAAAGGATCAGGTCTCCGTTCTCTCGTTTGAACAAGACTGGGTTCCAGCAGGGAAACCTCTGGGATTCATCCTGAACGCCATCAGCTACCATAACGGGGGCACTCCACTGCCCGTTTTTGAATCTGGAGGTATAAATACTCACGTCAGGATGCCCTTCGTAAGTACCTCCGAACCATGCCGCCAGTAAGCCGTCATCTGTTTCCACAATTGTCGAGGCATGTGCCGATGGCACTGAAGCCGGCTCCCGGATTATCTCCGAATGAAGGATTATGGGTTTGATGGCACGCAATCTTTCCCTTCCCCTTTCTTCGGAATATGACTCATTGGCAGATATCCGGCCAGCCAATAGTAATAGCAGGCATAACAATAGCCTGATTCTGTTATTTTGCAAAGCCATACAACTTCAAAATTTTAGTGAAAATATCTGTATTCTCATATATACCGGCGAATTCAGCTGCACCTGCACCATAAGCAAACACGGGAACCATCACTGCGGAATGCCCTTTTGTACTATAATTAGCTTCTACTTCTCCGGTCGAGAGATCACCACCAGTAAGCGACATACCTCCTGTCTCATGGTCTGCCGTAATAATAACAAGCGTATGGGGATCTTGGTCTGCATAATCGAAAGCTACTTTAATAGCCCGGTCGAAGTCGAGCACTTCATGAATGGTTGCGTCTTTTTCATTTGCATGGCAAGCCCAATCGATTTGAGAACCTTCTACCATCAAGCAAAAACCTTTTTCATTATTCTTCAGTAGATTGATCGCAGCCTGTACACTTTCGGGAAGGAATTCCCCTCTTTCGGGATAGGGAGCGGGATGTTCGTCTGCTACCAGTCCGGCCAGTTTTCCGGAGGTAACTTTCTTAATATTCTCCATATTAAAAGCAATCTGGAACCCTTTCGCTGACAGTTTATTCAACAGTTTTACCTTATCAGAACGGGAATCAAAGTACTTTTTTCCGCCTCCGATAAAAAGCGTAATATCGGAGTTAACAAAATCTACAGCGATCTCCTCCTCCATTTTACGACTGGGCTGATGTGCGACAAATGAAGCAGGCGTAGCATGAGTAATGGAGCAACTAGCTACTACCCCGGTTGATAATCCATTTTCAGCAGCATATTCAAGGACTGATTTAACCGGATTACCATCGGGATCAACGCCAATAGCCCCATTCTTCGTTTTAGTTCCGCACGCGATGGCTGTACCGCCAGCGGCAGAGTCTGTTATATAATTGTTTGCAGAGTAAGTTTTGGAGAAACCTACGAATTGACACTGCTCCAGATGAAGTGTTCCCTTATTGGCCGTCAGTCCGGCATACACCTGACTCACTCCCATTCCGTCCCCAATCATCACAATAACGTTCTTTACCTGCGGGGTTGTATCCTGTCCGGTTTTGTTGCCAGAGACCGACCATTGAACACAAAAAACCGATAATAGAATAATAAGTGACAAACGAATTCTTTTCATAATTTTATACATTTATTTCTAACAAAGATGCTAATTATTTAAATAATTTAATTCAACTTTTGTATGTTATATGATTACGAAAACTCAACAATTTAATCAATTGATTTACAAAGTAAACAATTCATAACGATCGGAATTGCTCCTGCATATAAGAAAGCGCCGTCTGAATTTCCTGAGGAAGATCCTGCCACCTGCATTCGATAGAGACACATCCTTTGTAACCGATCTCTTTCAATGCCTTGAAATAGGGCCGGAAATCATCACCCTTTGTGCCAGGGGAAGTACGTTCCTCCCTTTCGGCAATATGGCAATGACGGATATACTTGCCATACTTTACTATTTCCGAGGCTGGTTCATCTTCCCGCATCATGTGGTATATATCACAAAGTAATTGCACATTGGGATGATCGACTGCTTCCACGATCCAGGCGCCTTCCTCCAGGGAATTGATCAGGTTAGTTTCCGACCTGTTCAAGGGTTCGATAACAACTGTCACTTTGTATTTTTGGGCCAATGGAGCGATCTGCTTGCAAAAAGAGATAAATTGCTCCGTCGCCTGTTCTTTACTGAAATTCTCAGGCACATTACGGGCTCTACCGCTTCCCAGAACGATGTAGGGAATATTTACCATACTGGCTCTACGCAGGGCAGAGTCAGCCCACACCAGCGCTTCGTCCTGTTTGGTTTTAGGTCCGGTGAGCGCCAAACTGCCGGGAATAAAACTGGTACAGGAAATAATTTTGGCGTTTAACCTCTTTATTTCATCCAGATGTTCCTGGAATTCGGTATCGCTCTTATCAGGCATCAGGTATGCCACGTTCGACTCGACATAGTTATATCCTGTCGATTTTACCAACGGGTAGTTGGCTACACTTGTACAAACGGCATACTCCGGTTGATAAGGGTCGGAGAAGGATCCCATTCCAAGCATAAGGCATGCCAGCATTATACAGTAATAGAAAGATTTCATATGCTCTTTTTTTTGAATCCAAGAACCAAGACTTTGGATTTAGGATTTGGAATTTGAAATGTGAGAACTTTTTCACTTACTAAAAATCTTGACTCTTGGTTCTTGACTTTTGGTTCCATTTTAATACTTAAATACTTTACCACCCGTCATGATCTGTTGCATTGCCGGATTATATATAGCCCGCATACCTGTCCGGTAAGCGGCATTGGCCATAGCGCAGGCAATAGTATGGCTATGTCCTGCTTCTA
>JBDKRY010000054.1:0-4999 GCA_039683155.1 Proteiniphilum sp. | reverse complement strand
AGCTTTGCGGATCAACGGAAGAGGGATAATAGGAAGTATTGTTAAAACCTGCCACCAGCAACAGCATGGTCACTCTAACAACTGTTCCTGCACCGGCAAACCAAATACCTTTTTTAAAACCCGGGCTGAACACAGTCCGAAAGATTCCGTACAGAACAGCCACAACTCCTAAAATGAAGAGCACAGAAACCCATGGCATATCGATAAAATTATGCAGATACTTCATCTCTTCGAGCGAAACAATTTTGGTAACAGGATCCACGGCATAACCTTTTTCCAGCAGCGTCCAAATGAGAAAAACAAGGAAAAACAGCACAAAGGGAAGGCCGTTGTACAGCACAAATTTGCGTGATCTCTTTTCCAACACCTCATGATTAAGACGATTCACGAAAAAGAGGCTTGCCAGTGTTCGGGCAAGAAATAAAACCGCAAATCCCATGCAGAGGTTCCGCAGATTAGCAAGTGATTCCAATCCGTGCAGCGGATTTTGCCATTGGCTGATGACAATACCCGAAGTGCCCAAACCGGCAATATTCCCTTTGCTTACGGTAAACTCCGAGCCGGTAAAAAAGGTGGCTACCAGCACGCCCAGCAGAAACGTACCCAATACCCCGTTCACAAAGAGAAACGTACGATACACTTTGATGCCGAATATATTTCCGGGTTTGGACTGAAATTCGTAGGAAACAGCCTGCAGCACAAAGCAGAAAAGCAGGATCATCCAGGCCCAGTAAGCGCCACCGAAGCTGGTGGAGTAGAATAACGGAAAGGAGGCAAAAAAAGCACCGCCGAAAGTCACCAGCGTGGTAAAGGTATATTCCCATTTTCGCCCAAGAGCGTTAATCAGTAGTTTCTTTTCTTCTTCCTTCCTGGACAGGGAGCCAAGCATCGACTGTCCCCCCTGCACAAAAAGCAGGAAAACAAGCAGGCCTCCAAGGAGTGACATGATAAACCACCAATATTCCTGTAGAAATTCATATGTTATCATCGTTCTTTTTTTTTAATCTGTGCAACATCTGTTCATATCAGGTATTCTCCGGTATGACCGGTTCAGGACCTTTTTTTATCAGTTTCACGATAATGGTAACTTCGGCAATGAGTAATCCGGTGAAAAATACGGCAAACAAAATAAAGGTGGTCATCACATTATTTGCCGATACAGCAGAAGCAGCTGCCTGAACGGGTAAGATATCCTGAATGGTCCATGGCTGACGTCCCACTTCGGCGACCACCCACCCCAGTTGGCTGGCAATGTACGACAAGGGAATACTCCATAATGCGACATATTGCAGCCAACGGGTACTGCTCATATTTTTCCGGTAAAGATAGTACAACACGACAAGGAAGAATAAGATAAAATAAAAGCCGATGATCACCATCACATGGAAGCTGTAAAAAGTAAGCGGGACGTTGGGGATAAGATCCTCTCCTGTTTCGAGATATCCGTATCCAAAGTAGGCATAGTTTTCTCTGAGGATGGCCTCATGGTTGGCAGCATCGGCGTCACGGCCTTCCTCTTTGGCAACCTGATAATCGGCCAGAGCCTGAATGGCTTTTTGTCCGCGTGCTTTTTTTTCTTCAAACGACAGCGCAGTTGTCCCATCCTGCAGGGTGTATCCTCCATCAACAATATCCCTGATACCCGGTACGAAGGCGTTGATGTTGCGATAACCCAAAAGAGACAACAGTTTTGGTATTTCCAGTTTGAAGATGAAGGGATCCACATCATCGTTATAGGCTTCCTTGGCAGGATTCAGCATACCGATGGCTATCAGGCCGGCACCATCTTTTCCTTCATAAAGGCCCTCCATGGCAGCCAGCTTCATGGGCTGTTTCTGAGCTACATGGTATGCAGAGCCATCACCGGTAATGGCGAGCATGACAAAAGCTACCAATCCCACAAAAGCGCCTATCTTAATACTTTGAATGGCAAATTCGGTGTGTCGTTTTTTGAGGAGATACCAGCTTGCCACCCCCACCACAAAGGAACCTCCCATTGCCCAGCAGGAGAAGGTAGCATGTAGAAACTTGTTGTAAGCCACGGGCGAGAATGCCACTGCCCAAAAATCGACCATCTCATTCCGTACCGTTTCGGGATTAAACTCCATTCCCACGGGATACTGCATCCAGGCATTGGCCACCAGGATCCAGAAAGCCGAGATGGAAGCACCCACGAAGACAAGCCAGGTGGAGAGCAGGTGGGTTTTTCTGCTTACCCTGTTCCATCCAAAGAACATGATTGAGATGAACGTTGCTTCCAGAAAGAATGCAATGATACCTTCAATGGCGAGGGGAGCACCAAAAATATCACCCACAAACCAGCTGTAATTCGACCAGTTCGTGCCGAACTGAAACTCCAGGATAATTCCCGTAGCCACACCGATCGCGAAGGTAACACCAAAAATCTTCTGCCAGAACTTGGTTGTTTGCTTCCATTTCTCGTCACCCGTTTTTAGATAGAGGCTCTCCATAATTGCCATAATAAGCGCCAGACCGATGGTAAGGGGGACAAACAGCCAGTGATAGCCGGCAGTGAGCGCGAATTGTGCTCTTGACCAATTTATTGCAGATGTACTTAGTGGATCCATATATTACTTTTTTTCTTGTTTATCGTTCTTATTCTGTTCCCGGTGCTTTTTCAAATAATTCGGTACGCACATGATTTGCTTTATCGGCATCATTGTCATACGTTGTGTCGAGCATATTGGGAAAAAAGAAAGGTTTTAAAATGAAGAACATAATAATCAGCTGCACAATGACCACTATCCATAGCGTTTTGCTTAAGCGGCTCATACTTGTGAAACCGTCCCAGAACATTTTAAACCAGTTAAATTTTTCCGGGGGGTTGTTGTTGATTTCTATTTTCATAATTGCTGTGATTTAATTCAAACGTCCTGTTCAGGCCTGTCCTATTCCGCCTATCGGCGGCAGGAAACCCGGATCGGCTTGCAGGCGGATGGAGCCGTTTTGTTGCTCGAACTTTTCAATATTATCTTTCAACGCCATGAGCAATCGTTTCGCGTGCTCAGGCGTGAGGATAATCCTTGACTTGACTTTTGCCTTGGGGACTCCCGGCACAATGCGAATAAAATCAATGACAAACTCTGACGTTGAATGTGAAATAACCGCGAGATTGGAATAAACTCCCTGAGCACTCTCATCGCTCAGTTCTATTTGAATTTCATGGTCCTGATTGATTTTTTCCATTGCAAATTGTGAATTAAGACTATTTATAAAAATTATAAATAAGCATAAACAAAGAAAAATAAATTTTCCGTATCTGCAAAAGAAAAAAGAGATATTCTTGAAATTTTTCTTTAATTTCTTTCCTGATCTCTTTTTTCATTCTGTCTCATCACTGTATTTCAAAGTTAGCGAAAAGCGTATTCCTTTCTTTTTATGGCGATTTCTACTTCAGCTCCTTATAGGGCAAGCCCAATGATTCAGCGACCCCTTTAAATACGATCTCCCCTTGCACGATATTCAATCCCTGTTTCAGATCGGGATGGGCCAGACAGGCTTTTTCCCATCCATTTTCAGCCAGGGTGATCACATAGGGCAAGGTTGCATTGGTGAGTGCACGGGTCGAAGTGATCGGGACAGCGCCGGGAATGTTGGCCACACAATAATGAATGATGCCGTCCACCACGTAGGTAGGATGCGTATGCGTGGTGGGATGGGTGGTTTCAAAGCAGCCTCCCTGATCTACCGATACATCAATGATAACCGTGCCGGGCGTCATCTCCTTCAACATCTCACGGGTTACCAGATGGGGGGCTTTCATGCCCACCTGCAAGGTTGCTCCGATAACCAGGTCGGCAGTCGTCACCAAATCGGATATCGCCATTTTGGTAGAGTAAACCGTCTCCACATTGGCAGGCATTGTTTCAGACAGATAACGAAGCCTGTTTAGGTTGACGTCCAGAATCTTCACGCTGGCGCCCAGTCCTGCGGCCATCAAAGCGGCATTGGATCCCACTACACCCGCACCGATGATGACCACTTCAGCCGGCTTCACGCCCGGAACCCCTCCCATAAGCACACCTTTTCCGCCCTGTGGCTTTTCAAGATATTTTGCTCCCTGCTGCACAGAAAGACGTCCTGCCACTTCGCTCATGGGAGTAAGCAGCGGCAGAACACCGTTCTTATCCATCACGGTTTCGTAGGCAATGCAAACTGCCCCGCTCCGCATCATCGCTTCCGTCAATTTTTTGTCGGACGCAAAATGGAAATAGGTGAAAACAATCTGATTTTTTTTGATGAGTGAAAATTCACTTTCCAGCGGTTCTTTTACTTTCACGATCATGTCGGCGACTGCATACACCTCCTCCTTCGTGTCCAGTATCTCGGCGCCTGCTTTGATGTAACGTTCATCCGGCAGATTGCTTTCAAGGCCGGCATTCTTTTGTACACATACTTTGTGTCCTCTTCGGGTAAGTTCATCTACTCCCGCGGGAGTCAATGCTACCCGTCCCTCCTGTTCTTTCATTTCTTTGGGTACGCCAATAATCATAATAGTAATAGTTAATTTGTGAAACTGCTTGTTTGCCTATAATTGCTTCCAATATTTGCATGTAAATAAACAAAAAAAATCGCAATCCAATGTTTAAAAACCAAAGAAAAATGTGTAGTTAACAGGAATTATATGGGCTCTTCCTTCAAAAACCGGATCAACGGGGTGATAAAACGATCAAAGTTTTCGATATGCGGCAAATGGCCAATGTTGTCCAGCTCAACCAGCTGAGCATTTGGAATAGCCCTCTGCGCTTTTTTACCCAATATGTTATAGAGGCCCATGGTTTTTTGTACCTCCTCCGGTACCAAAGGTTTGCCAATGGCTGTACGGTCTCTTGTGCCAATGATCAACAATGTTTCAGCTTTTATATTTCCGAATTCATATATCACAGGTTGTGTGAAAATCATATCACTGGTAAGAGCTGCATTCCATGCAATGGTTTTATAATCGGAATTGAGTGTCCAGCCGGCCAGCAGATTGACC
>JBDKRY010000053.1:0-10095 GCA_039683155.1 Proteiniphilum sp. | reverse complement strand
ATGCTGTGCGCCAGTTTCTTCAGGAGCCTGAACCAGGTTTCCACCGTCATTTTTTCAGCCGCACGAAGGCGGTCCTGCAGCCGGGTTACTGTCTTATAATACTGTACAAGAAACTCCCGCTCCAGATCCAAGGAACGGCTGTTTCCCGATGGGAGATTTTCCTCCTCTTTTTCCCCAACGCGCTTTCTCACATCCTTTTCTTCCGCATGTTTTCTCTCCTCTTTTCCTCCTGACAGCTTTTCATCATTTTTTTCTTCGATAAATTTTTCGTAGTTCTTTTCTGCAGGGAGTGTTTCACTGTTCTTTTCCGCAGTGAGCGCATGATAAAGATAAGAGAAGATACGATGCAGGTAATCGCCGATCTCCTGCCACCGGGTCACGGGGGAAAACATCATCGTCAGCAGGGGATGGTCAGGTATCTCAGACTGTGGCACCACGATACGGTTGTACGTGAGTATGTACTCTTTCAGTGATTCCGCTTCCGTGCTTGCTGCCCTGCTCACCAGCGGATGATTGAGCAGCGCTTTTACGTAACGGTGATAAAATGCCGTCTCCCCGTTCCAGGTGCGTAAATTCTGCTGCAAGAGCGCAATATGCTCTACCAAACTTGCAACAGAGGAATGTGAGAGCCCATACCCCATGGTCACGTTGATCTTTCCGATCTCGTGGGGAATAGAATAGAGTACCGGCAACAACAGCTGCTCATCGGGCAGCACAATGGCCGTATGAATGGCCTCAGTGGGATCAGGGATTGCCTTTGATGCAATCAAATCGGAAAGGAGATGCGTTACATGCTTGGCTTGTCCTGCCCCCGACGGAACACCGATTACTTCGATGGTCGATTTCCCGGCCTTCTCTCCGGAGTCGTTCAACCTGAATCTGGAAGGGAAACGGGTAAGATTGTCCTGCACCCATAACGATGCCCGGTTTTGGGTATCGTGCACAAACGGAGCGTCATAATCCCAATAAAAATCGGCCATATCCAGATTTTTCAGATGCTCCAGCAACAGCCTTACGGCGGGAGTGAGCGCATTCAATCCCACAAATATATAGCTTTGGAACTGCCAATTATCCAGGTTGTCCTGTCCTCCTGGCCTGTACGAATTCGTTTGTTTTCCCGAAACACCTAATTCCCCAACCCGTGCACGCTCCGCCACCTCCCGGAACATCATCCCTTCATAGGCGAGGCCCTTCTCATGCAACCCGGCACGGAAAGAGGAATAGAGTTCATACAATATCTGCCATGTCTCCTGAAATTTTTTCTTGGTTTCACTCTCACCCACCGGCATAAAATTGGTCCAGAAGCGACGGATGGCATTTATCTGGTCTTCCGTCAGGTGTGTAAGGTCATCATCCAACGATCTGAAATCATGCACATTTCGAAATAACTGTTTCGCATCGACCAAATACTTGTCCACATCATCAAAGTCATTCAGCAGCATATCACCCCAGAATAAGAAATCGTCGAACGACTCATCGGAACCACTTATTTTCCCATAATGATTATACAGCATCACCAGCATCTCAATCCTGTCAGCCAGCTGATAGGAAGAGAGTGACGCAAAAAGCTCCTGGATGGTGAGCATCGTGGGAGAGAAGAGCGGTTTACCGGCAATCTCCGCCAGGTATTTTTGCAGAAAGATTCCGGCACGGCGGTTGGGAAGCACAAATGTTTTCCTGTACAATTGATCGCCACTCTTCTCCCAAAAAAGTGAGGCTACCTGATGTAAAAAAGGGGTCATAAGCTACAGCAAAAATGGTAAACGGTGAACGGCTTTCCTGCAAATGTATGAAAAATATGCCAGATCGAAATGTTTTATTTTTCCAAAAATGAGCACTTTTTATTTTAATTTAAACTACCTTGCATCTTTTTCAACAGTGTTTATGTGACTCTATGCCATTAGTTCAACTCCCAAATATCTCCTCTATTTACAAAGAGCATCTGGATGCTCTCTATGCCTATGCACTCCACTTGGGATTCGATGAACAGACCGCCATGGACGTCATCCATGATCTGTTCTACAAACTCTGCACTCGTCAAACTTCAATCGATGATCTGGGAAACCTGCGTTTCTATCTCTTCAGATCTCTCAGAAACAGGCTGATTGATATCCGCCGCTCACAAAGAGAGTTTGCAATCCTGGAGGTTGAGGATCAGGAGACAATTGGTGAGCTTCCCTTTCATCTGGAGGTAACGGTTGAGGAGGAGATGATCATGGAAGAGGAAAAAGAGGAGATTCGCAAGAAGATTGAAAAAGTACTCAGCGGTCTCACTCACCGGCAGCGCGAGATCATTTTCCTGCGGTATATCCACGAATACAGCTATGAAGAGATCGCAGCCATCATGCAGATATCGGTAGAATCGAGCCGGAACCTGCTCAGCCGTACCATTACACGCCTAAAAGACTCACCCTTAACCGTTTGGACAATTCTTTTATTTCTGCGTTGAAACAAAAGAATGATTTAAGCAAAACTTTTCAAAAAAAATGATGATATTCTCCCCTGTATCATCGTTTATCTTATAAACAGTTATTAATACAAACCGATTCTCTTGATCAATCATAATATGAGCAATGATAGAGCTGAAAGGACTCCTGTGCGGTACTTGACAGATGAAAAGTTCATTGCGTGGATGCTATGCCCCACCGATGAGCTGAATAACTATTGGAGGCAGTTTTTAGAAGCTCACCCCGAGGAGAGAGGAGATCTGTCGAAAGCGGAAGAGCTATTCAGAAAGTTTAAACTCTCCACCTACCACCTGGATGAAGCAGCAAGAGAAAGAGCAGTGTCCCGGCTTGAGGAGTCGCTCCGTCTCTATCATCGGAAACGAAAGATGCGGAGAATCTTTATCACGGCGGCTGGATCAGTGGCTGCCCTCCTGTTGCTTTTTATGTTACTGCAGGATCTGATCATTAAGTCTGAACGTTTTTCCGAAATACCGATGGATTATTATGTAGGCAGTGAGTTGGAATCGAAAGAGATCCAACTTTATACCGGTAATCAGAAAAACACTTTCGAGGAAAACATCGATGTCACCATCAGAAACGATCAACTTATTCAGGTAAATAAAGAAAAGAGCAGCGATGCAGATGAGATCACCACCGATCGAAACAGCATCAACCGATTGGTTGTGCCTCATGGAAAACGCTCAAAGGTGTTGCTTCCCGACGGTACCCAGATATGGTTAAACGCGGGTTCTACACTCATATTTCCATCTCACTTCGAAAAAAAAACTCGTGAGGTGACGCTCCGTGGAGAAATGTATGCCCAAGTGGCCCATGATCCAGTGAGACCTTTTCTGGCAAAAACAGATCATCTTGATGTGAAAGTATATGGAACAGGTTTCAACCTCTCCGCATATGAGGATGCCTCCCCCTGGATTGTACTTGTGGAGGGAAGTGTAGGAATAATATCGGACAAAGGTAATGAGGTGAAGCTAACGCCCAACGAAAAGGCAGTACTCAACGAAAATGGATCACTGGAAAGAAGCAGGGTGGATGTTAGTAGTTATGTGAGTTGGAAAGATGGGTACCTCACCTACCATGAGACACCCATCCCGGAGGTTCTGAAACAGATTGAGCGTTTTTACAACCTATCGTTCAACCTTGACGACCATGTATCCTTTCAGGGTATGACCTGCAGCGGGAAGATCATCCTCTCGGATAACCTTGACAACGTGTTGACTGCGTTAACGCTCATTTCCGACACGCGTTATCATCGGGAGAACAAATCTATCTACATTTATAAAAAGTAAAACTTAAAAAAGATGTGCCTATGAGAAAAAGAAACAGTTGAAAAATAAGAAGCCGAACGATAGTGCGAATATCGTCCGGCAGAGATTCTAATTACCGTATAAATCAATAATTAAAACTAAACAAAGATATGAATAAAAATTCTATTGCAGGCAAGTGCCCTGTCAATAATCTTAAACGTGCGTTTAAAATCATGAAAGCGACCCTTATCATGCTTTTCTTTAGCATTCTTTACCTACAGGCATCAACCAGTTACGCACAGGATACTGAGTTGACGCTTGACCTGAAATCCACTACCATACGAAAGGTTTTCAAAGAGATCGAGAACAAAAGCGATTTCCGGTTTCTCTTTGCAGGTAATACGGCAGAGCTCATGGACAAGCGGATTGACCTGACGGTGGAGGCTGAGAACATCACGGAGATCCTCGATAGGGTATTGTCTGAAACAACGCTTACATACAAGATCCTCGACAACCAGATCGTGGTCTATCGGGATGAAGCTAAGAACAAAGTCACAACCGATAACGCTACCACAACGTTTACAGAGATCCAACAACAAAAGAGAGAGATCAGAGGCCGCATAACGACCGCTGATGGCGAGACTGTGATTGGCGCCAACATCGTAGAGGTGGGAACCACCAACGGTACCATTTCCGACAGTAACGGTAATTTCGTGCTGGAGGTAGCAGAAGGTGCCGTGATCCATGTCTCCTATATCGGTTTCCTGGAGCAGGACATCAACACCAGCGGCAGAAATTTCTTCGAGATAACACTGTTGGAAGATACCCAGGCACTTGAAGACCTGGTGGTTGTGGGTTATGGTGTACAGAAGAAAAAGCTGGTTACCGGTGCCAATGTATCGGTAGGCGGCGAAACACTCCAAAACCAGCATTCAATCAATGCCCTGGAAGCAATGCAGGCTTACGCCCCCGGTGTGAACATCACCCAGGCTTCCGGCATGCCGGGTGAAGGATTCCAGGTGAACATCCGCGGACTGGGTACCATTGGTAACTCCGCCCCCTTGTACGTGATCGACGGTGTAGCCGGCGGTGATATCAACACGCTAAACCCCTCGGATATCGAATCGATTGACGTATTGAAAGATGCTGCTTCCGCAGCTATCTATGGAGCTCGCGCAGCCAATGGTGTGATCCTGGTTACTACCAAGAGTGGCCGCAAGGGGCGTATCGAGGTCACCTACGACGGTTACTATGGTGTGCAGAATGTGGCCAAGATGCCTGACCTACTGGATGCCAAGCAATATATGGAAATCTATAACGAGGAGCGAGTCGTATCAGGAAAAGATCCTCTTGACTTTACATCGTTGATTCCCGGACTCTATCAGCAGATCATGAGCGGCCAATGGAACGGCACCGACTGGATGGAAGAGATCCGCAATGAAAATGCACCCATCCAGAATCATGCCATCAGCCTTTCAGGCGGTTCAGACCAGTCGCTCTTCTCCATGGGATTCTCCTACACCTCACAGGAAGGTATCCTCGGCAAACCGGTAGAGCCGCACAACGACCGGTATACCGTACGCCTAAACAGTGACCATGTGATCTACAGGAAAAAAGGACTGGATATGATCAAGGTGGGCGAGACCTTCAATTACAGCTATCGCCAGCGATCAGGGATTGCCATTGGTGGCATGTACTGGAACGACATCCGTAACATGCTGACCGGCAGCCCGCTTGTGCCTGCTTACAACGATAAGGGAGAATTCTTTGCCAGGGAGGATGTGAAAGCATCCGGACTGGAAGCCCTTTCATCTCGTATTTATAACCCTCTCGCCCAGATGGTACTCAACAGGGGGATGAACGAAACACAGAACTACAACATCAACAGCAACGCCTACCTGGAGATACAGCCGATCAAGGATCTGATTCTGAGAAGCAGCTTCGGCTACAGAATGTTTGCAGACGCCTACAGGAGCTATCAGCCGGCCTATGACCTGGCAGGTGATGCCACCCTCAGTCCGGGACGTATCTCCCAGTCAGGAGGCAGTGGATACGCATGGACCCTTGACAACACGATCAACTACAGGTTCAGCAGGAATGAGCATAACTTTGATCTGCTGGTGGGTCAATCGGCAGAAAAGTGGGGATATGGGATGAACATGTCGGCCACCAACGCCAACCCAACATTCGTCGGATTCCAACATGGTTATTTAGACAATACCGACGGTCTCACCTCAGGAGTCACCAGTATCTCAGGCGGACCACATGCACAGGGTGCACTTGCCTCTTTCTTCGGCAGGGTCAACTATGACTACCGTGAGAAGTATATGCTCACACTGGTGATGCGTGCCGACGGCTCCTCCAACTTTGCCAAGGGGAATCGATGGGGTTACTTCCCTTCCGTTTCAGCCGGTTGGGTGCTTACTGAAGAGGAATTTATGGCCGACAATGATGCCCTGAACTTTTTGAAGCTGCGTGCCAGCTGGGGAGAAAACGGTAACGCCGATATAGCTCCCTTCCAGTACCTGAGTCTTGTAGCGTTTGACGCCGAGAACAACTACAGATTCGGCAGCGACCGCAACAAGATGCAGCTGGGCGGTTATCCGGCTATCCTTCCCAACCCCGATGTGGCATGGGAAACCTCAGAACAGCTCAACATCGGATTAGATGCTTACTTCTTCAACTCCAGGCTACAGACTTCATTCGACTATTATATCAAAACAACCCGTGACTGGCTGTTGCGTCAACCGGTAGCTGACATTCAAGGGCCACAGGGTGCCTATGTTAATGCAGGTGACATCGAGAACAAGGGATTCGAACTGGGGCTGAAATGGAACGACAACATCGGTGACTTTACCTATGGCGCACACTTCAATCTCTCCCGCAACGAGAATAAGGTAACTCGTATGGGTGACAATACCGGTTTCATTGAGAGTAACCCCAACATCATCTCACAGGGTACCGAACCCGTTTGGCGTGTACAGGTGGGTTACCCGGTTGGCTACTTCTATGGCTACAAAACCGAAGGTGTTTTCCAGAACACTCAGCAAATAAGCAACTGGACAAAGGGATTCCTTCAAACAGACCCGCAACCGGGTGACCTGATCTTCTCCGACACCAACGGTGACAACAAGGTAACACCTGAAGACAAGACCCTGATTGGCAATCCCCATCCCAAATTCCGTACCGGCTTCAGCATCAATCTCGGGTACAAGGGTTTTGATTTCGCCGTCACCGGAAAAGGCGCTTTTGGACATCAGATCCTGAAATCCTACCGCTCTCATGCCGACAATGAGTTTCACAACTATACCACCGAGATTTTGGGACGCTGGACAGGTGAAGGCACTTCCAACAAGCTACCGCGCCTGACTGCAGGGAACGGTATCAACCGTATGAGTGTCTCCGACCTCTATATTGAAGATGGTGATTTTGTGAGAATCCAGGATATCACACTGGGATATGACTTCAAGAATCTACTACCGAAATTACCGTTCAGTCAAGCACGACTCTATGTTACCGGCCGCAACCTGTGGACGTTCACGGGCTACTCCGGCATGGATCCGGAGGTAGGTTACGGCGACGACCAACCCTTTGTATCGGGTATTGATCTGGGCTTCTACCCTGTCCCATCGAGTATCCTTGTAGGAGTCAACCTGAAATTTTAAACACATTGATGATTAAGAAAAAAATACTATATATTATCATATTTACATTGATACTTACCGGCTGTGACGATTTTCTGAATTTTGAACCCCTCACGGACAAAACCTCAGCCAACTTTCCAAGCACCACCGAAGAGGTGAAACAGATGATGGCCGGTATCTATACCACCATGAACAACGAGCACCAGCTCACCGATATGAGTTACCTCTTTGTATGTGAGGTGGCGAGTGACGAAAAGCTGGGCGGCGGTGGCGTGAACGACGTGAAAGCACAGGCTTACGAAGCTTTCATGTATTCCGATCCCGACATGCTCAGCCATAACTGGGAAACCACCTACGAAGGCATCCACCGTGCCAATTTTGCCATCGAAAAGCTGGATGCACTGGCAGAAGGTATCCTGTCTGAGGAAGAGAAAAAACAATACAAAGGAGAAGCACTCTTCCTACGGGCATTTTTCTACCACCGTCTGGCCACACTCTATGGAAGCGTACCTCTGAAGATCACAACCGAACCAGCCGACCTGGGAGGAGCCTTCCCCGAAGAGATCTTCGGGCAGATTGCATCCGATCTGAAGGCAGCGGTAGGACTGCTGCCAAACAAAGCCTATTCAGCCACGGAAGAGGGACGTGTCACCCGCTGGGCGGCACAGGCAATGATGGCAAGGGTATGGTTGTTCTATACCGGTTTTTACCAGAAGAGTGACCTGCCGATGGCAGAAGGAGGGAGTGTCTCCAAACAGGAGGTGATTGGCATGCTGGACGATTGCATTCGCAACAGCGGACATACCCTGGTAGGTGATTATCATGAACTATGGCCATACACCAACTCGCTGACCATCCAGGACTATCCCTATATCCAGAACTACATGGCTGAAACAGGTAAGGCGCTGAAATATGCCAGCGACAACGGTGCCCGCAACCCTGAAACGCTCTTCGCCCTTCAGTTCTCCAATTTTGCAGACTGGGATATCCGCAGGGGCTATGCCAACCAGTACCAGCTCTACTTCGCGCTGCGTGGACTTCAATCACTGGCCAACACTTATCCCTTTGCCGGCGGCTGGGGACAGGCCAACTCCATCCCAAAAGGAGTGGTGGATCAGTGGCTGGCAGATGAGCCTGATGATCCCAGGTTATGGGCCTCGGTGCTGGACATTGCAGCCGAACTACCCAACTATGCGAAAGGTCAGTGGGACTTTGTAATGGAGAGCAATTACTGGGGCAAGAAGTACAACGGTATCTCCGCTCGTGATGGTAACAAGTATTACAACGATTACAGCGTGATCATGTATGGAAACAAGGACAACCAGCAACTCTCACATGGAGATGACCTGATCTTCATCCGCTTTGCCGATGTCCTGCTGATGATGGCTGAGCTGAGTGAAGATGCTCAATACATGAACCGTGTGCGTCGTCGCGCCGGTCTGGAGGACAAACCCTATTCGCTGGAAAACATACAGAAGGAACGCCGCTATGAACTTGCTTTCGAAGGTCTCCGCTGGAACGACATGCGTCGCTGGGGTGCAGACTATGCCAAGGCAGCCTTGGAATCTCAGATGGGGGCACCGATTTACAACTTCGGCAACGCAGCTGTATACAACGGTGTCATCAAAAACATGGATTACAGTGCCCGTTATGACGAAACCAAGGGATTCTATCCGATTCCGCAATCGCAGATCAACCTCTCCAACGGTATGTTAGAACAGGTTGCAGGCTATGGCGACGGCAAGGGACTCTACCCGGGTTTCAGTAACTAAAAAATGATGGTTTCCTCCTTTTGGAAGTGATCATTGTCTTATTCGCTGCTTTGTTTGAGGGCTGCCAACTGATGGCAGCTCTCTCTTTGTATGTCGGGCAGGATATTAAACCACATTGCAGATAACCGTAGCTAAATCCCTGTATACCTGCGTATATATATTTTTAAGGGATGATTTGGGGGACTACAGATATATTCTGATGAATGTTTTGTCTTCGTGGTAAAACCGGTTGATTCGTTTACAGAGAAGGGGGAATCTTTTCAGATGGAAGAAACGATTCCAGGTCACCCATAGAGAGCAGTGTGCGGTTGCGGATAAATCGACCTTCCCGGTAGCTCTCGCACAACCGGTAATGGGTATACTCAATCCAATCCTTTTGCTTTATGCTCGTCTTGAAAAACATCCAACGCAAAAGTAATCACGGGAAACGGTTTCATCAACATCAAACGGGGTAGTACATTAGTGTTTCAAAATATGTTGAAATTGAATATCAGCCTGATACAAAAATTTATAGCCATCAAAAACAGACAAAACAGGCGGTTTTAACGAAAAATGAGTGCATATTTCATTTCTGTTTACAACCAAGCTGCAATGTGGGTTAAGCCAGGGTGATCTCGTTGTCCAGATATACATCCTGAATGGTATGAATCAGCTCAACCCCATCCTTCATCGGTTTCTGAAAAGCTTTACGACCGGCAATAAGCCCTATTCCCCCGGCACGTTTGTTCACCACGGCGGTATAGACCGCTTCGGCCAGGTCGCTTTGGCCGTACGACTCCCCGCCAGAGTTAATCAGTCCTATCCGTCCCATATAGCCATTGATTACCTGATACCGGCAAAGATCGATAGGATGGTCGGAACTCAATTGATCATACATAGCGGGGTTCGTCTTCCCGAATTTAATGGCCGTAAATCCTCCATTATTGGTCGGCAGCTTCTGCTTGATGATATCCGCCTTGATGGTTAC
>JBDKRY010000052.1:0-5485 GCA_039683155.1 Proteiniphilum sp. | reverse complement strand
ATGTTCTCCGCACCGCAATAGCCCATCCCGGCCCGTAGTCCGCCCACCATCTGATAAACCACCTCCTGCAGTGTACCTTTGAATGGCACACGGGCCTCGATCCCTTCCGGTACCATCTTTTTGATATCGTCTTCCACATCCTGGAAGTAGCGGTCTTTCGATCCCTGCTGCATTGCAGAAAGCGAGCCCATACCCCGGTATGATTTGAACTTACGTCCGTTGAAGATGATGGTCTCTCCCGGAGATTCCTCTGTACCGGCAAGGAGCGATCCCATCATCACCGATGAAGCTCCGGCAGCCAATGCTTTCACAATATCTCCGGAGTAACGCAGTCCACCATCGGCAATCAGGGGGACATCCGTACCTTTCAGCGCCGTTGCTACATCGTAAATAGCCGACATTTGGGGAACTCCCACGCCGGCAATGATGCGGGTAGTACAAATGGATCCGGGACCGATACCCACTTTCACGGCATCGGCGCCTGCATCTGCCAGAAACCGGGCGGCGGCGGCAGTCGCCACATTACCCACCACCACATCAACCTGTGGGAATGTCTTTTTCACCAGTTTCAGCATATCTGCCACACCTTGCGAATGACCATGTGCCGTATCAATGACGATAGCATCAACGCCGGCTTCAATCAGGGCTGTGGCTCTTTCCACAGAATCATGCGTTACCCCGATCCCGGCTGCCACCCGCAAACGGCCCTGTTCATCCTTACAGGAGAACGGTTTATCTTTTGCTTTTGTAATGTCTTTGTAGGTAATCAGTCCCACCAGCTTATATTCAGAATCCACCACAGGCAATTTTTCGATCTTATGTTGCTGCAGGATTTCGGCTGCATCCTCCAGGTTGATCGATTGACGGGTAGTAACCAGATTATCCTGCGTCATCACCTCATCGATGCGCTTGTTCATCGATTTTTCAAAACGAAGGTCGCGGTTGGTCACGATGCCTACCAACGTATTATCATTGTTCACCACGGGGATGCCGCCAATTTTAAATTCCGACATCATTGCCAGGGCATCAGCCACGTTTTTATCGGGGGTAATGCTGATTGGGTTCAGAATCATGCCGTTTTCAGCACGTTTCACAGCCCGCACCTGACTGGACTGCTCTTCGATGCTCATATTCTTGTGAATCACCCCGATACCGCCCTCCCGGGCAATGGCAATGGCCAACGCTGTTTCGGTAACCGTATCCATAGCAGCCGAAACCATCGGAATATTGAGCGAAATGTTCCTGGAGAACCTGGTGGAGAGATCAACGTCCCGGGGAAGAACCTGAGAGTAAGCCGGAACTAACAGAAGGTCGTCGAATGTTAACCCTTCCATAACGATTTTATCTGCAATAAATGACATAAGTGTAACGCTTTATTTTTTATTGCATGCAAAAGTAGATATTTTTTACCGATAATGTGCCGGGAGGAATGTTAATTTTAATGTTCAGAGATAAATAGCATTCTTAAAAGCATATATGTTCACCAGCTTCGATAAAAAAATTCTATATATCATTCCCGTTCGGTAATTTTTTTTCCAGATGCAAAAACTTTATCTTTGACCTACAATTATTCATATTGAATCATTTAATCATTTAATTATTATGTCAGTATTAGTTGGAAAAAGAGCCCCTGTATTTTGGGCACCGGCCGTAATTGACGGCTCGGAAATAGTAGAAAATTTCTCACTGGATGATTATCTGGGGAAAAAATATGTGGTATTCTTCTTTTATCCCGCAGATTTCACCTTTGTATGTCCCACGGAACTTCACGCTTTCCAGCAGAAGTTGAAGGAATTTGAAGAAAGAAATACGGTAGTGGTAGCTGCTTCTACCGATTCTGCCGTATCGCACTGGAAGTGGTTGCAAACTCCAAAAAATGAGGGAGGCATCAAGGGTGTTACATACCCCATTGTTGCTGATCACTCATTAACCATCTCCATGGCATACGACGTGTTAGCGGGGGAATATACGACCGATGATTCGGGCATACCTCTGTTCGAAGGCTCTCCGGAAGCTTATCGCGGATTGTTCCTGATCGATAAGGAAGGAATCGTACGTCACCAGGTGGTAAACGACATGCCACTCGGAAGAAGCGTGGATGAGGTTTTGCGTGTGATAGACGCCCTGCAGTTCACCGAAGAGCATGGCGAAGTATGTCCTGCCGACTGGCACAAGGGCGACAAAGGCCTCTCCGCCACCCAGGAAGGAATTGCCGATTATTTATCGGAGAAGTAAGTCTATTATTTTGTTCATTTAAAAACCATCTTGCGTACCTGCGACATTCACCGGGCGTCATAACCCGGTGAAGCAGGTGCCCGAATGATTCAAATCTGTCACCAGCTATTATCACCCCATTTTTCCCTCTTTCTGATCGCCCTTTCTATTTTTTTATGGAATTCTTCCCTCTCTTTTAGATCTTTCTGCCAGGCATGCTCTCTGATCTCATCCTCCGAAAAATCACGGCTTTTGAAAATATCAACTACAGACACCCATTGCTCGTCAAGCAGTACAGACAGTTCGGGATTTAGCAGGTAATACCCTCTGCTGATTCTTTTAAATATCTTTTTGTTGTACGGATTGGCACTGTCAATTTCATGTTTGGCAAGAAGCGACAGCAGATATTCCCTTTTTTTGCGATAGGGAGGCACTACAGTATCGGAAAAATGCTGCATATTCCCGATCAGGTCATCTACTTTGACCCCCATCTCCTCGTGAAACAGTTTTTTCTGAAGAATCACCGGTTGGACAGCAATGAACAGGTTAATAAGCAGGTATTCCACCTTGCGGGAATCAATCTTAATCAAATGCCCGTCTGCCTGTATTTTCATGGAGTCTGTAAGCAACTGCGAATAAATTCCTCCCAATTTGTTTTTGGCGTAATCGACGGATACAAAAGCCTGTTCAAGTGCAATTTGAATAGGTGTTTTCCGAAATGTATCCTGACAGCCGGTATCAGCGCCGTTGCTGATAAGCGTTTTGGTAATAGTCGCAGCCCCTGCAAAGGCTGCCGCATGCAAGGGGGTGAAATTGTGTACATCACGGTAATCGACCCCGTACTTATTGAGCAAAGGGAGGATCATTTTCACATTGTCCTCTTTGTAATATTGGTAATATTTTCTATACAGCGAAGCGCGTTCGGATTCATAGTGCTCGGCCCGTTTGTATTTTAACCCGGCAAGTTGATGGATGACCACCTCATGATTATGCAGCAGGGCAAAATCAAAAAGCCTGTCCTTCGCTTTTTTATTAAAGTTTTCGGGATCGAGCGCATCTTTTTTGACGCTCTGGTAAAGTTCAGCGGTCATAGGTTCCCAATTCGGCTTTTCGGTAGCCAGGATGCTTTTCCTGATCGCATCAACCTGTTCGGTTTTACCCTGCATTTCAAGACGCCGTGCTTCCTTCTTCCAATCATCGGCCGATGAAATGTCTTCTTTCAAATTCTTCGGTACCTGGCAAATTTGAACAGCAAGCGGTTTTCATAATCCAGCTTTGCCCGGTAGTAGCCTGTTCCTGTCATCTTTTTTACCTCGGCCGATACAAAATCGCCCCGGGAAAGTTGTTCCACCGTTTTCTCAAATTGTTTCCGGGTTTTTCCAATCTTTATATCATTGTATATGAGCACACTAAACATACATTTTACTTTTTACACATACCTTTGACTCCGCAAGCTCTCAGCATCTACAGAACCCGTTTAAGGTAATGGAAGAGCCATCGGAAACAAATTGCAGTTTCTTGTTAAACCTGGCAGAGATCAACTCTTTGTAGATGGATAGTTGAAGGAGCTTATCGTACGATAGGAGGTATTGAGGGAGATATCTGCATATTTCACCACTTCCTCTGCATAAATCTCTGCCGGCGGTTTGATATAAATGGTTTGCATATTGGGTTTGACAGCCTTCAGGTTCTTTAGGCTGGTGAGGCGGGAATCGCCCACCGAGTTGATTTTATCGATCACACCGTCGCTCAGTATCTGTGCAAGAAATTCCTTATCGCCTGAAAACACCTTCGTGATCAGGCTCCAGTAGATATCGTGTCGTTCAAATTAAAGGGGCGTTCCTTCTTTCCTTTCAGGAAACCGATAAGCAGGTTCAGGTGATCCCTCAGCACCATCAGCTCGTCGAGGTTGATCACACTGCTTTGCAGTGCTCCCATCAGTTGCAGCGGAATGTCTGCCGCCTGCTCTCTCATCGCCTTTCCTTTCTCTGTGAGGCTGATCAGCACCTTTCGCTCATCCCTGTCGTACCTTTTACGGGTGATAATCTCCATCGCCTCCATCCTCTTCAGCAAAGGTGTCACCGTGTTGGTGTTCAGTATTAGTTTCCCGGCGATATCGTTCACCGTGATGCCATCCTCTTCCCAGAGCACCATCAGCACCAAGTACTGGGGATAGGTGATCCCCAGTTTCTCCAGATGAGGCTGATACTCGCGGGTGATCAGTCGTGATGCCGCGTAGATCGGGAAACAGATCTGATTGCTCAGTTTTAACTGTTCAAATTCCATATTGATCTTATTTCAATTTCGTACTCAGATACTTGTCAATCACTTCGGGTTTGGTGATGGGTGAGAAACGTTTTACCGGTTTCCCGTTGCTGTCGATCAAGAACTTGGTGAAGTTCCATTTGATTTTGCCGCCAAAGAAACCACCCAGCTCCTTTTTGAGGTACTTGTATATCTCATGTGTGTCATCCCCGTTCACATCTATTTTCGAAAACATCGGGAAGGTCACACCGTAATTGATCATGCACCCTTCGGAGATCGACTTCTCGTCACCCGGCTCCTGGTTCCCGAACTGATTGCAGGGAAATCCCAGAATCACGAGATCTTTCTCTTTGTATTTCCTGTAAAGCGCTTCCAATCCCTCGAACTGGGGTGTCAGCCCGCACTTGCTGGCGGTATTCACAACCAGGATGGTTTTTCCTTTATAGGTATCCATACTGACCTCTTGTCCCTTCAGATTATTCGCCTTGAAGCTGTAAAATTTTGTATCCATCATTTATATATTATTTTAATCGCCACAGATATTATCGTCTGCGATACAAAAGTAGGGAAAATATTTTATGTCGCAAGCGATATAGTAAGGATTAACATCTTTTAATGAAGGAAGACCGACATATCTCTCCGCCGATTCAACGATTACGACCCGCACAAAGCGGTGATTGACCTGAAGAGCGATGAGATTGCAGTCATATTCGAAATATTTGATGGATTGGTACCCAGGTTTCTATAATAACACCGGCAATCGCTAAAATTACGGACTACAAGCAAGTACGTTACCCCCACACACGTGCGTAGGGTCGCGGCGTTCACCTACAACCTGATCCATCACCGTTTTGTGGCATCACCAAAAGGGATATTGCTGGCGTGATGCTTGAGTTGAAAGGGGTTACGTCTATAGCACCCATTACCACTCCAGATCCTCGAGAACGGTGTCGGAGTGCAGGAGCATGTCGATATACTGCGCCCTTTTATAGATGAGCAGGGTGTT
>JBDKRY010000051.1:0-2570 GCA_039683155.1 Proteiniphilum sp. | reverse complement strand
TTGCCCTCCCACACGTCTTTGTCGCCACCATATTTTTCGGCCAGCGCCCTTGCGTCAGACACATGCCCCAATCCCCCGTTGTATGCTGCCAACGATAGCTTCAACCGTTCGGCAGAATCAGCCACATCAGCAAATACATTGAGGAGTTGGTGCAGGTATTCCGCCCCGGCGCGTATGTTCATCTCCGGATCGAACAGCTGATCTCCCCCCACACCGAGTGATGCAGCTGTGACCGGCATCAATCCCATCAATCCGCTGGCACCAGCCCAGGATTCCCCCTCCGTATCGAAGGTTGATTCCTGCCAGGCAATGGAGGCAAGCAGTCGCCAGTCAATCTGCAGACGTCGCCCCTGCTGTTTGAACCAGTCATCAAAGGGAGAGATAATACCCGGGCCAAGGATATCGCCATAAGAGGGTCTTTCACTTTCAAGATATCCTTTTGTCTCTTCAAAATACCGCTTGACGATGCGCAAAAAACCGGGCTCGGCAGTCCTGTTTCCAAACCAGCTGTCCAGCGAGTCTGCCAGAATGGGCGTGTCTCTCCTTACCACCCACGACGAACGCTGATCAAAACTGACCGGAAGTGTCACATCCAGGTTTCTGAAATAGGTCTGGTTGAGTCTGGCAAGATCATCATCGGCCACAGTGTATGCTATCTCCCCGCGCGAGACCATCCGGATGAGATCTTCCACCACAAGCGTATCGCTGTCGGCTATTTCGAGTTGAATACCTCCTCCAAGTTCGTTATTGAGGTTCACGATCCGGTCCCGGTATTTGGAAGCTTTGATCACGGTCACTTTCTTTCCGATCAGGCCGGTCACATCGGTGAGAAGGGTGTCGTTCCGCAACGCGCGCTGCACCAACACCTGGTGAGAGATCTGCTGAAGTCCGCTGTAAAAAACCGAATCTTTCAATGTGTTGGTTACAGGCATGTTGTAAGCAATCAGGTCCCCAATGCCTTGTTGTAACATCCTCAGCATGGTACCGGCATTCCCGGCCACAATGATTTTGGGAATGAGGCCATGTTGTCTGCAAAAATCACGCACCATATCGTAATGATATCCCATCGGCTGATCGCGATAGATGAAGTAAGAGGTGGAGGTGTTGAGGGTAAGCACGCGCAGCGTATCGCTCCGGAGCATCTGGGGGAAATCGTACTTCTCCCTCATTTGCTTTCCCCATTCCTGACAGGAGACAAACAGCAGCAAAGGGAGCAATAATATCCAGGTTACTTTATGCATTATTTCCTTCATCTTGGCATTTGGCGGCAAAGATATAAAAAAGCAGTGATAGCGACAATGGTATCTGATTTATAATCATTTATTTGGGAGAAATAAAAAAAAGGTATATTTTTGCGATATCCATCTGTTCCCGAAAAAGGTAACCGTGATGAAACATACACAGAGATGAAATGCATTGTAATATATGGATCTTTCCTGTTTTTTTTCGGTTTTGTGAGTGGACTGCAAGCGCAGGATACCCGCTGGCGCGAATATGTGGAGCAGCTGGCCGAAGAAGAGGAGATAAATGAGGCCGCCATTGAGAACATGTACCAGGAGCTGCTTCAGCTGGAAAATAATCCCCTGAACCTGAACACAGTTACACAGGATGAGCTGGAACGAATCCCGTTGCTCTCGATGGCAGAGATCGCGTCCATCGCCGAATTTCTGGAGAAAAACCGACCCTTGTATACCGCTTTCGAGTTGCGAAACGTACCCTATCTCGATGTGGAAACAGTAGAACGGATTCTCCCGTTCTTTTATGCAGGTGACAACGACCCGAAGGAGGTACCAATGATGACGGCCGGCATCCTGCAAAGAGGGCAGCAGGAGGTGCAGTTTCGTTTCGACAAAACCGTCACTCCCCGTGCCGGTTACGGTGATTTTTCCGACAGCATCCTCGCGCGTTACCCCAACCGCAAATACCGGGGTGAAGATTTTTATACCTCCCTGCGTTATGCATTCCGTTACCGCGATAAGATACAGATGGGGTTCACGGCCGAGAAGGATGCCGGAGAGCCTTTTTTCAAACAGGGTTATCCCAGGGGATACGACCATTACGGCATGCACCTGCTCATCCGGGATATCGGGATACTGCACACTGTGGCGCTTGGAGACTATCGACTCTCTTTCGGGCAGGGGCTCATCCTGAACAACGATTTCATGGTCAGCAAATCGTGGAGCTCGGAGAATATCGCCCTCCGGACGCAGCAGCCGAAACGTCATTTTTCTACTGCCGAAAGCGGTTTTTTCAGAGGTGCAGCAGTCGTAGCCGGAACAGGCAATTTCTCCGTCACCGCCTTCTACTCCAACAAAGGGATCGACGCCAACCTGTCGGATGAAGGGATGATCACCTCATTCAAAACCGACGGACTGCATCGCACACCCTCGGAGATAGAGAAGAAAAAGAACACCCGGGAACAGGTGACAGGAGGAAACATCAACTACCGGAAAGACCGGTTCCAGGCAGGGATCAGCGGATTATACCACACTTACAGCAGGATGTATTATCCCACTATACGGGATTACAATCTCTACTATCTGCGTGACTCCTCCAATGTGAATGCGAGC
>JBDKRY010000050.1:0-6060 GCA_039683155.1 Proteiniphilum sp. | reverse complement strand
CTCATAAAAGATAAAGTTTAAATTAAACAATTGTACCTTTTGAGTACGTTAATTATCTATAGAACAGTTACGGTCTTGATTTTTATCAGGCGGCGTATAAAATCACAAGTTTTTTATGTAAGTTTGTTTGCTTGCTATTTCATGCAAGAGTGAGCATGTTGTATCTCGATCAGCCAAAGAAGGAGTGACTGCCTTTCCTGCCAATGATTTTCTTAACAGCCTCGGCGTTTGCTCCAGCATTACCGGACGGGGAGAGACTCTAAAGGGTACAATAGATGCGCTTAATTACACGGGTATCCGTTTTATCAGGTGCGGGCTTGAAGACGGAATTTCAGTTCAGGACATGGTTACCCTCCACAATCAGACTGGTGCCCGGATTGCTTACGGACTCCTTAGCGGCGGCACAGACATTGACAGGTTGCTCCGGCAATCCCGTCAATTGGCATCGGAAGGCGCCTTGCTGGCCATAGAGGGAAACAACGAACCCAATAACTGGGGCATCACCTACCGGGGAGAAGCAGGAGGGAGGAACTTATCGTGGTTGCCTGTGGCAAAGCTTCAACGGGATTTATACAATGCGATTAAAAGCGACCCTGTTCTAAAGGATTACCCGGTTTGGACCATTTCAGAAAGCGGGGCTCAGACAGACAATGTCGGGCTGCAGTTCCTGACCATCCCAGAAGGGGCGGAGACACTGATGCCGGCCGGTACGAAATATGCCGATTACGCGAATTGCCACAACTACATTACACACCCGGGATGGCCTGGCCTGCATGACAACCAGACATGGTTAAGCGCCATCCCCGGTCCGGACTGCCCCGTTGATGGATTATACAAGAACTTTGGCATAACCTGGAATAAAAAATTTACCGGTTATTCCGAGTCCGAACTTGCAACCCTGCCAAGAGTGACTACGGAGACGGGATTCCCCGTGGGTAAAGACGTAAACGAGGAAATGCAGGCGCGTTTGTTTATGAATTTGTACCTCTCTCAGTTTAAACGGGGATGGAGCCACACGGCCATCTATCTCCTGCGAACGCGCGCAAACGAAACGGAGCATGAAAGTTATGCCATTTTCAAACTGGACTACACCCCAAATCAGGCAGCCCATTACCTCCATAACCTGACAACGATCCTCGCCGATAAAAGATCAATTGAGAAACCCGGTTCGGTGAATTATGCCATTCCCAATCAACCCGCTACTGTTCATGATTTGCTGCTGCAAAAAAGCGACGGCACGTTTTGTTTGGTGCTGTGGGGCGAACGGTTTGCCGGTGGTACTGACGAAATTACCGTGAACCTGGGAAAAACTTACCGCGCTGTAAAAATTTATGACCCTACCATTGACACCGCTGCGGTCAAGACACTGAAAAAAAACAGTTCCGTTTCACTGGTTATGAGTGATCATCCGATAATTATCGAGTTTTAAAAGTATGAAACGAGCATGAACATGTTTTTCACACAAGTACATGATAATTGCGAGTTCCATACGACATTAATGTTAAAGAATAAAATATTTACGTATGAAAAATCTGACTTACTTCATTCTATGTCTCGCTGTCACGAGCATATACGCGCAACAGAACGTGAATTACGATGAATCAAAAGTACCTGCTTACACTCTTCCTGAACTGCTGAAGTGTCAGAACGGGGAGATGGTCACTACAGCAGAAGAGTGGGAAAAACAGAGAAGGCCGGAACTGATGGAGCTGTTTGCCTCCCACGTGTACGGTCGCACGCCTGCTGAAAGCATTGATGTCTATCACGAACTATTGGCGGAAAACCCTGAAGCACTGGGTGGTAAAGCAACCTGCAGACAGGTGAAGTTTACCTTTTCAAACGGAAACAAAAAAACGGAAGCCATCTTATTGATGTATATCCCAAATAAACCAAAAGGGAAAGTGCCGGTGTTTGTAGGATACAATTTTAATGGAAACCACAGCACTACCACAGACACAACCATTCTTTATTCTCCCGGCCTCCGACTGGTGAGAGAACCGGGCCACCCGGATTGGGAGAGAGGGAATCAGACGAACCGGTGGCCCTACGATATGATCATCGGCCGGGGATATGCTGTTGCCACAATGTGTTATCATGATATCTTCCCCGATAAGCCGGAATTGAAAGATCACAGTGTGATTTCCCTTTTTCCGGGATATGATCCCCAAAAGACAGCTCCTGACGACTGGCAGGCTATCGGCGCCTGGGCCTTGGGTTCCAGCCGGATCGTTGACTTCCTGGAAACACAGAAAGAGATCGACACCGACAAAATAGCCATCATGGGACACTCCCGCCAGGGAAAGGCGGCACTCTGGGCCGGTGCGCAGGACCCACGGTTCCGTATTGTCATATCCAATAACTCCGGTTGTGGGGGCGCTGCGCTTTTCAGGAGAAAATTCGGGGAGACCATCGAGATCATCAACAAAGCTTTTCCTCACTGGTTCTGTGAAAATTTCAAGCAATACAACAACAAGGAAGAATGGCTGCCGGTTGACCAACATCAGCTGCTCGCCCTGATTGCACCTCGCAAGGTTTACGTGGCCAGCGCAAAAGAAGACCTGTGGGCCGATCCCAGAGGTGAGTTTTTAGCCGCTTATCACGCCGGCCCGGTGTACCGGTTATACGGGTTGGAAACGATTAACCAGGATAAGATGCCGGGGCTGCATAAACCAATTACGGGAGATATCGGCTATCATATTAGGGCCGGAAAGCATGATGTAACCGAATACGACTGGGCATGTTTTCTGGATTTCGCCGGGAAACATTTCAAAAATTAATTTGTTTTGCTTATTTTCGCAACTGTAATTATTTTTGACAGAACAGATAAGAAGGGAGACTGATTCTTTTTAACCTGCAGTGAACAGGAATTTTTATCCGACTGTCAGATTCCTTACGATTCAGTTCAATAATTTCTGCAATAAAATGAAACTTGTCCCTCCGATTATTCTTTTGTTGCTCGTTTTATCTGGCTGCACTACCGAAAAACAACTCACCGACTATGTAAACCCTTTCCTGGGGACAGCCACCCTGTGGGAGCCGGAAGACGTGTGATATGTACGATAAACTATTTGCTGTCAGTTTCCCCAACAATTTTTGAATATTATACCCAATTCTTTGATTCGTAAATAAAAAAAAATAACTTTGTATTGATTATCAATTTAAAATTCAGAACTATGGATAAAGATGTTTTATATATAGAAAAGGCAAAGTTAATAGAATCCACTGTCGATATTGACGATATAGATATTATTAAAAAAGTCCGTTCATTTTTGAAAAAATCCGTCTCTCCTTCTCGCCGTCCTGCGGTTATGACAATTGAAGAGCTTAAAAAAGAAGTTGCGGAAGCAACAGAAGATGTACTAAAAGGTAATGGTTTAAAGCATGACGATTTTATTAAAGAGATGGAGACATGGATGTAGTCTGGTCTAAAAAAGCCGTTTTGAGGGTTAATGAAATTTGGGATTATTATAAAACGAAAAGTAAGAAGGTTGCTTTAAAACTTGTCAATGATATTGAAGATGAAACTGATATCACCGATTACTCTTCTGTCTATTTTTCTACTGAGCTGCACAGGCACTACCGAAAAACAACTCACCGACTATGTAAACCCTTTCATGGGGACAGCCACACTGTGGGAGCCGGAAGATCTGGGATATGTGCGCACCTGGAAAGAACGCACCTGGGGGGCGGAGGTCTTCCCTGGCTCCTCGCTGCCCAATGCCATGGTGCAGCTGAGCCCGGTGACACAGTTCAGGAGCGGCGCCGGTTATCAGTACGAAGACACGGTCATTTACGGGTTTGCACACACCAACAAGGGACACTGGAACCTGCTGCATCTGACGCTGCTACCGGTAGCAGGCCAGGTATCAGCATCGGACTATGCCTCCGGCTACAGCCATGAGAATGAGTCGGCCCGACCCGGCTATTACCAGGTTTTTCTGGAGCGATACGGGATCAATGCGGAGCTCACTTCCACGCTCCGCTGCGGTTATCACCGGTACAGCTTCTCTGACAACAGTCCGAAGCACTTGATTGCCGACATGACACGTACCAATAATCGTGTCAGGGAATGGGCCATTCAAAAAACGGGCGATAAGGTGTTCACCGGTTTCCAGGATGCGGAGGGTAAAATTTATTTCTATGCGGTGGCCAACTATCCGATTGAAGATATAGAACAGCTCAAAAATGACCAGCATGAGGTATCGGTGGTTCACTTTGGGGAAAATGAAAAAAACAAACCACTGGAACTGAAAATCGGCTTCTCGTTTGTCAGCATCGAGAATGCAAAGATGAACCTGGAGCAGGAGATGATGGAGAAGAACTTTTGCGAGGTGAAAGAAGAGGCCAATGAAGAATGGAACAGGCTGCTGTCAAAAATCAGGGTTTCGGGCGGCAACGAACGGGAAAAGGGTCTCTTTTATTCCACCCTCTACCGCTCATTCCTGTGGCCGGCATTGCGCAGCGATGTGAACGGTGATTTCACCGACGAACGGGGCAATGTGGTGAATGAAGGGTTCCGCTACTATACCAATCCATCCTTCTGGGATGATTACCGCAACAAACTGATACTGCTCGGAATGCTCACACCCGACGTCACCACCGACATCATCCGGTCGATCATCGACAGGGGGGAGAAGAGCAACGGCTACATGCCGACCTTCTTTCACGGTGACCACGCCTCGGTTTTCGTAGCAGGCAGCTACCTGCGCGGCATCAGAGGGTTCGACCTGAACCGCGCCTACAAACTCCTGCTCAAGAACGCTACCGTGCCGGGTAAGGGAGGACGACCTTATCTTGATGAATACATTGAAAGGGGTTGGATTGCCGAAAAGGATACCCTCAACGTACCCACCTGGGATGAGTACAAGGCTGCCGTCACCAAGACGGTGGAATATGCCTACGACGATTACGCCACGGCACTGATTGCGAAGGAGGTGGGGGATAGCGCCAACTACCGGATGTTGATGAAACGCTCCGGGAACTACAAAAACCTGTTCGACCCCTCCACCGGCTTCTGGCGGGGAAAAATCGAGAATGGCGACTGGATTGCCGACTTCGACCCCTACTACCCCTATTTCGCCTATATGTACCGGGAAGCGAATGCCTGGAACTCGCTTTTCTTTGCTCCCCACGATCCGGAAGGGATGATTGCTCTCTATCCCGACCACGAATCAGTAGAAAAAAAACTCGACTCCCTCTTTACCGAACCCTGGCGGGGCTATGAGGCGCACAATATGACCGGCTTCATCGGGAATTACTGCCACGGCAACCAGCCTTCCCACTCGATACCCTATACTTACTACTTGATCGGCAAACAGGAGAAAGCGCAGTGCGTGCTCGACAGCATCATGAACCGTTTCTACGATATGGGGGCGGAGAAACTCGCCTACGCAGGCATGGACGACGCCGGGGAAATGTCTGCCTGGTACGTGTTCAATGCGATCGGCCTCTACACTTATTCACCGGCTGATCCCGAATATATTGTTTCTGTTCCCCTGTTCGATAAAGTAAAATTCCAGCTGGATAAGAAGACCACCTTTACCATCAGAAAAGAAGGAAAAGGACAGAAGATACAGCAGATCAGCTACGGCAATGAACCGATTGAAGGATGGTTTATCACCCACGAGCTGCTAAAGCAAGGAAAAGAACTGCTGATCCAAACCCGCTAGCTCCGCAGGCGACAGAAAGCTTGTAATCAACTAATTAAATTAAATTAACACTGAGGCAAGCCTCGGGAAATTCTTTAGAATAACGCAGATTATTATAAACAACCTTATAAAACTTGACTATTAAGGTATACTTTAAATTAAAAAAATATGAAAGCATTAAAACTATCTCTTCTTCATTTTCTGGCTTTATCATGCTTTTCAGTAAACGCTGCCCGTATTGACGGACAAGTTACTTTTAAACAAGATAACATCCATAAAAAAGTAGATGTATTTATTGATCATAAATATTTCACTTCCTACATCTATCCGGATAATTTGGAAAAACAGGTACTGTATCCGATTGTTACAGCATCCGGCAAGGAAATTACACGCGGATACCCCATTCATCCAC